>JBBRFY010000214.1:0-7441 GCA_038241205.1 Cytophagales bacterium | reverse complement strand
TTCGAATACCTTTCCCATGCTTTTTCTGGGTTCGATTCTGTAATTCATTTTTGGTAAGGTTTCCAGCAAGGTGTTTTTCCGTGCGTACTTCTGGACGAATATTTTAGTTTGGATTTTTGCGCGCCCTGCGAATCATATCGGTGCGAGTGGCGTGATCTATGCCATTGCCTTTTTTCTGATCTTCTTCGGATTTTTTAGAAGAGATTTCCTTTCTATTTTTATTTCGATAGTTGTTATAATCCTCTATGGAGGAGTCTTTTATGGCGTGCTACCGAATGATCCTAACATCTCATTCGAATCCCATTTATCAGGAGCGTTGGTCGGCATTGTTTCAGCGTTTACCTTTAGCAACAAAAAACAAGTGAGTTGAAATGGATGCGAACGTAACGAAGATATTGACGGATTTAAAGGCGAAGAAATTCGAACCGGTTTATTTCTTACAAGGTGAGGAGGCTTTCTATATCGATTTGATTTCTGATTACATCGAAGCCAATGTTTTGTCGGATGCTGAGAAGGGTTTTAACCAGGTAGTGCTGTATGGCAAGGATGTTACCATGGCCGGTGTTCTCACCAACGCCAGAAGATTTCCGATGATGGCAGAACGGCAAGTGGTTATTGTAAAAGAAGCGCAAGACATTCAAGACCTAAACAAAGAAATTGGAGGTAAGCTTTTGCTAGATTATTTAACGAAGCAAGTGCCGAGCACAGTCTTGGTTTTTTGCCATAAGCATAAAAGTCTTGATAAGCGAAAAGAACTGGGCAATAAGATCGGCAAGTATGCAGTAACCTTAAACACAAAGAAGCTTTACGACAATCAACTACCTGAGTTTGTTTCCGATTACCTTAAAGAAAAGAAAGTGTCTGCCGATGATCGGGCTATCCACGCGTTGTGCGAATATGTAGGAAATGATTTGCATCGGTTGGGAAATGAGATTGACAAGATGATAATCTCACTTGCTTCTGGGGAAGGTATTAGTGTAGAACGGGTAATGAATCAAGTAGGAGTAAGCAAAGAGTATAATATTTTTGAGTTGCAAAAGGCTATTATAAACAACGATTCATTGCTCGCGAATAAAATTGTGAACTACTTCGAAAGCAACACGAAGAAGAGTCCGATGATACCTGCTGTGGCGTATCTGTATTCTTTTTTCAGCAAACTTTTAATTGCCAGTAATGCTACAGATAAGAGTGAGAAGGCGCTAGTTAGTGAGTTGAAAGTGAGTCCTTATGCTATTCGTGACTATAACTTGGCTTTACGTAGTTATTCTACCGTAAAGGTAATTGCAAACATCTCGCACATTACAGAAGCTGACTTAAAATTGAAAGGTGTGAACACAGGCGCCAGTGATGACGGACAGATTTTTAGGGAACTAGTTTGGAGGCTAATGAATTTGAAAGAACAGCATTAGTTTAATAACGATTTTGACAATAACACTTTAGCATTGTACCTTTAAGTCCATGCTTTTGCATTGGAAATTTTTTTTAACTATTTTTTTGACTCTGTATTTGCAATATTTTTTTTGCATCGCTGTTTTAATCACAACGCTTATACATTTATGAGGAACAGGTTTATCGCCTTATGTCTTTTTGTTTTCTGTAGCACATCACTTTTTGCACAAGATCAGCTCTCTCAGAATAATACTGAGAAACTCTATCAAAGAGGAGTGGAGCTTGTAACCCATTCTAATTTTGGTGCGGCTCGTGAGGTCTTTACCGAATTTCTTTCGCTTGCGGCTCCTTCTGATTCCCGAAGATCGGAAGCTGAATATTATGTGGCCTTTAGTGCGTTGAGTCTGGGGCATAAAGATGGAGAGAAGTTGATCGATGGTTTTATTGATAAGAATCCATCAAGCCCGCGTGCTTCAACAGCGTATTATGATTTGGCTACGTTCTTTTATGCAGAAGGTAATTATACCAAAGCATCACAATATTTTAAGAAGGTAAACTTTCCCGCCCTTACAGCGGATCAACAAAGTCAGGGACATTTTAAATGGGGATACAGTTATTTTAACCAAAAGAAATTAGACGAGGCTTTAGAGCAATTTAATTTTGTAAAAAGGTTAAGCAATGCCTATTCACCCGCGTCAAGTTACTATGCCGGTTTCATTGAATATTCTAAAAGCCTATTTGAAGAGGCACTCTTTGATTTAAAGAAGGCAGAAGCGAGTCCTTCGTATTCTAAAATTGTTCCATACCTTATTGCCAACATCTATTACAAACAGGGTTTATACGATTCTGTAATAGAATATGCCAATTCACTGAAAGGTAAAGATGTAAGCAACACGAGCGAAATTGCCATGCTTGTGGCCGAAGCGCAATACTTTAAAGGTGATTTCAAAAATGCAATTGCATCATACCAAAAGTATTTTGATAGTAATGCCAAAGCAGAAACTGGATTACTCTTTCGTGCGGGGTATGCTAACTATGCAGCCGGTAATACTGAAAAAGGAATTGAATATTTAGATAAAGCTGCGGCTACAAAAGATACTGTAAGCTATTATGCATCATATTACCTTGGCATTCTATATTTAAAACAAGGCAACAAGCCGTATGCTCTTAATGCATTTGATTATGCTAAGAAAAATCCGAAAGACATAAAGTTAGCAGAAGAAGGTTCATTTCAATTTGCAAAGGTATCGTATGATGCAGGCAAACCCGATCAGGCAATAAACGAGTTGGAGCGATTTGTTATTACTTATCCGTTAAGTGTTCATGCTAATGAAGTAACCGATCTTCTCGCACAAGCGTATGTAAACGGAAGTAATTTTAACAAAGCCATCGAATACATTGAAGCACTTCCTTCACGCAATGCCGTTATCAATCAAGGGTATCAGAAGGCTACCTATCTAAAAGGAACAGAACTCTTTAATAAGAACCAATATCCGGAAGCGGTTCAATATTTTAATAAGTCGTTGGAATATCCTATTGATAAAAACTATGTTGCCCTTGCATCTTTCTGGAATGGAGAAGCGTACTCCATTGGAAAAAAATATGAAGAAGCCGCTGCGAATTATTTGCGCGTAGTACAATTAGGTCCGTCCGTTGATCCTGAAATTCTATTGAAGACTCGATATGGTTTGGGGTACGCGTACTTCAATCTTCAAACGTATGACAAAGCGTTATTTAGCTTTAAAGAGTTTGTAAATAAGGGAAACAAGTCAACCGTAAATTATGCCGATGGTATGATACGACTTGCAGATTGCTATTATGTAAGCAAACAATATGACGAAGCGCTTGCACAATACAACAAATCAAAAGCAATTGGTTCGGCTGATAACGATTATGTGTTATTGCAATCGGGAATGATCTATGGCATTCAACGAAAGTACAACGAAGCAAGAAATCAATTTACAGAGTTAATAAAGAGTTATGCGAAATCACAGTATCGTGCCGAGGCAATGTATCAGCGCGGTCAGTTTGAAATTGAACAAGGTAATTATCAAGCAGCCATCGATGCGTTTACGCAATTGATTCGCGAAGGTGGAAACACAAAATTTTTGCCGTATGCTTTTATTAGACGTGGCGCTTCTGCCTACAACCTAAAGCAATATGATAAAACAGTGAACGATTATGAAGCGGCCATTCAGCAATTTCCAAATCACCCCATTGCGCAGGAAGCACTTCTTCCTTTACAAGAAGCACTTGGTCTTGTCGGCCGTTCTGGCGAGTTGGATAAATACATGGAGTTAATACGAAAAGCAAATCCAACAAATCCGGGTTTAGAAGGACTTGAGTATGAAACTGCAAAAAATGTTTACTTCGATCAACAATATCAAAAAGCAATTGTAAGCTTAAATAATTTCTTAACGGCTTATCCACAAACAACCAAAGCACAAGAAGCGCGGTATTATCTGGCTGAATCACATTATCGCATACGCGAATATGAAAAGGCATTAACACTTTACACGGCTTTGTCAAGCGATATTACGTTTTCGATGGGAAGTAAAGTGGTATCGCGCATAGCAGAGATAGAATTTAAAACCGGTAAGTTTAAAGAGGGCATTGTTTCATTTCATAAGTTGGAGAAGCTGGCTGCGAACAAGAAAGATCAGTACAACGCGTGGTCTGGTTTAATGGAAACATTCTTCTTGCTGGCGCAATATGATTCAGCCGATGTATATGCTCGCATCATTCTTGAGAAAGGAAACATTAATGCGGGTGCACAAAACAAAGCATCGTTGTATTTGGGTAAAACAGCAATGGCCAGAGGAGATTACGAAACTGCTAAAGATGAATTTCTGAATACCTTAAACGCAGCGCGCGATGAATACGGAGCAGAAGCCAAGTATTCTTTGGCGCAGATATTTGCCGCGAAGAAAGAATTTAAACAGAGTAATGAAACATTAATTAGTTTGAATACCGATTTTTCATCCTACGAATCTTGGGTAGGTAAAGCCTATTTATTGCTGGCGGATAATTTTATGGCGATGAATGATATCTTTCAAGCAAGAGCAACGTTGCAGTCGCTTACCGACTTCCCGTCACAATCGGTTAAGGATGAAGCAAAGAGAAAGTTGGCGTTGCTTGATCAACAACAGCTTGATAAGCAACAGAAAATGGAAGCAGACACAACCGAAACCAATCGTTAATTATTTTTTTGCGATGAGAATTATAAAAAACATTTACGAGAATAATACAGCAATAAAAAATCGCGGTTTGTTATTCGCGAGCGCGGTAGCATTTTTTATGCTTTGCCTTTCGGCTGATGGCTTCGCGCAAAATCAAAAGTGGGGAGATGAAGGCGGGAAACTTGAAGCTGTAGAAATTGAAATTGTAAAAGAGCGAGAAATCACCTTACCCAAGGCGAGTCGTAATTTTGAAAAGATTGCACCTCGGCCTTCGGAGCCAATCAAACCACCTATTACCTATGATTTTCAATCGTTTAATTTTCAGGCTCCGCAGATTAATCCGATGGTGAAGCCGTTGAAGTTAAAATCTGAAAACAAACCGAACGTATATGGCGGATTTGTACGCGCAGGATTTGGTAACTATGTATCGCCACTTCTGGAAGCCTACTTAAATTCAACACGCGATAAGAATAAACTCATTGGTGCGCATGTTTACCTTACAGGTTCTGATAGAGGACCGGTAGATGGAAAAAATTCCGGAAGCGGTTCGTCTGGAATTTCACTCTATGGAAAATCGTTTAGTGACCTTATCGCCCTTTCTGGTAACGTAGGTTTTACAAACCGATCAACTCATTTTTATGGATATGTTCCGGGCACTGACGTTGATGCGAAATCGATTAAGCAAGCGTATAATCTTTTTAAACTTTCGGCAGCGTTAGAGAACACAAAGAATTCTGATTTTAAATATCAAGTGGGAGCAGGCTTTAGTTATCTAGCCGATAAATTTGATGCGCGAGAATCAGAGGTTGATTTTGGTTTTAAGTCTTCATACGATTTGAAGAATGAAACACAAATTAATATCAAAGCAGATTATAGTATTATTTCGCGCAAAGATGCGCTAGTAGAAGCGAAGCCACGCAATCTTTTTACGGTAACGCCAAATTATGCATTCACTATATTGGAAGATTTAAAGTTGAGCGTTGGTTTTGTAGCCGCCTATGAAAACGACACGATCGACTCGAAAAGTCTGCACCTTTATCCAGATGCAAAAGCATCTTACCCCATTAATCCATCGTTGGATGTTGTGGCCTCTTTAACAGGAGGAATTGAAAAGGTATCGTTGCAAACATTATCGAATGAAAACTTGTGGCTCAATTCCAATATCCCAATTTATCACACCAATAAGGTATTCGATTTTAATGTTGGTTTAAAGGCACGCGTTGGAAATAAAGTATCAGCGTACACTGGTTTGTCTTTTGCCAATTTAAAGAATTGGTATTATTATCAGAACTCAGATGTTGATCAAGCCAAGTTTGATATTAACTATAATAAGAAGAGCATTATGCGATCAAATTTTTATGCAGCGTTGAGTTATGCTCAGTCTGAAGTTGCTAAGTTTATGGTGCGGGGAGATTATTATGGTTACAGCTCAGCCTCACTTTTACATCGGCCTACTTATAAACTTACGGCCAACGGATCGTATAATTTATATCAGAAATTTATTTTCAGTGCCGATCTAATTGCACAAGGTGGCATGAAGGCGCTGGATCCGGTTACTGATCAATCGGTGAAACTAAAGGGAGCATTCGATCTGAATTTTAAAACGGAATATCTATTCTCTCAGAGTTTCTCTGCTTTTATTCAACTCAATAATATAACCGGAAATAAGTATCCGGTATTTTTAAATTATCCCGTAAGGGGCTTTCAGGTATTGGCAGGAATTACCTGGAGCTTCTGACTTTGGTAATCGGTGATCGGTATTCAGTAATCAGTGCTGATCACCGAATACCGACTACTGATTACGGATCACCGACTAGCGTCACTTTTTATGAATGCTTGTATGCGTGAGATTTTCGCTTAAATTTGTATGATTACCCTGTTCCTTACACTTTAAAAACCAGAACATGGCCCGAAAAAAAAAGCTAACTGAAGAAGAAATCGAAATTGCTAACAATACCGCCAACGAGTCTGATGATACTTTTGGTCTTCCTGAAATTGAATACGAGCCGCTGAAGCGTGATGAGCCTGTAGTTGAGGAAACGGTACTCGAAGAACCCGTGGTGGTTGAAGAAGAAACTACTTCTTATTATCAACAAGAAGAAAGCACTGTAGTTGAGGAGGAGGAACAAGAACAATACGTTCCGCATTACATGCAAGAAGAGGAAGCCAGCAAAACGCCCATGATATTGGGAATTTTGGCATTGGTTGTTTTGGCAGCAGTTGCCGTTTGGTTCTTTGCATTCTATCAACCAAAAATAAAATTAGAAGAAGAAAGAGCTCGACAAGAAGCGCAGGTTCAATCTGACAAAGCGAAGAGACTTGCAGAGGAGCAGCGAGTTGCTGACCAAGATCGAGCAAATGCCGCTACACGAGTGGCAGATTCATTGGCCGCCATTACAACTCCATCTACAGGTACAATTGAAAAACTATCGGGTCGATCTGGACGTTACTACGTTGTTGTGGCCAGTGCCATTGACGATGATCTTATAATGGACTACGCAAACGATTTAAGTAAGAAAGGTGTGAGCAGTAAAATTATTCCGCCTTTTGGGAAGACTAAATTTTTTAGAATTGCCATTGATGAAGCCGATACATACGCAGATGCTCAAACCCATGCCGACAATAAAAAGGGTGGAGACTTTGGCAACGATGTGTGGGTTGTGAAGTATTGATACAGAGTTAATAGGTATTCGATAAAAATGAACTGTATTTAATCAACAAGTCACTTTTATCGAATAACGTTTAACGGATAACTTCTCCCTGCGAGGATTTTTTAAACTGAATACTTTAATTCCTTTTTAATGATTTTACTACAAATTATTAACGATACCGTTACGGGCACTGAGCCGGCAACAGATCCTCAATCTCTTTCT
>JBBRFY010000213.1:0-7468 GCA_038241205.1 Cytophagales bacterium | reverse complement strand
GGTAAAAACCTCATAAAGGAGAAGATCTTTTTTGCGTTCTGTTTGCTTGATCAGGAAGGCTTCATAATCGGTTTCGCTCATAGAAAGATACTTGCGTACCGTTCGCCTATTGAGGTTTAATGTCTCACTAATTTTAGATTGCGAATGACCTTCACGGTGCATTCTCTGGATTTCATAATACATGATGAATTTGGCTAAGTGTGCATTCATTAATTCACGGGTTTATTAAGCCAGCGAATCTCGTCTAACTGAGCACTCCTGTTGCCGAAAACTGAGCATTCTTATTTACCGAAAACTGAGCATTGTTATTTGCCAGTTACATCTTTAAACGATTTAATGTTCTCGCTCTGTCTACGGATTTAGTAATGGACATCCTGAAGTTTACCTTCATTGTTGCCGATGGCGTGTAAAATAAATTCACTATAAAAGTAATACACATGGTGTGATCCAATAATACATTTTTGATAGGTGCTAGCAAGACCAGTTCTCTTCGCAAAAAAGATTTATCCTTCTTTATACATACATGTTTTAAAATAAAATTAATCTACTAGTTAATCCATTTTCTCCCAATTAAGATTACTTTCATAGCGATGTGATACGTTCCCTTCGCCATCCATAGCCAGTAAGTGCAACCAACCATTGTCGCATAAATCGCGCACTGCTTTATGTTTTTTAAGAATGATATTCATGGCTTCTATGGGAGCTTCTATAATCACATTTAGTTTGATAGGTTCATGTTGGTAATTTTCGCCATCATGCACCGCTTGCCAAGGCAGACCAATTCGAAGGTCTCCCGAAAAACCTTCGAGAACCCCAATGCCTGCTGTTACATTATGAAGGGTTTTATTCCCAGATCCATACACACGGTTATCAACTGTTGAAGCGTAGTACTGAAGACTAATCCAACTGGTAACTATCATGGGTGCAGTCATGATAAGTTCTAGTACTGCAAATCCACGATCTTTTTTCCATTCATAGGAATGCAAGAACGAACGACCTTCAAAATCAATGTTTTGTGTTCTTTCTCTTGGCGCCACCACAAAGGCAGCGCATCCTGCAAGACCCAACTCAGGACGCGGTTCTGACCAGTCTTTGCTTCGCGCTAAAATCGATTTAAAAGTATTTGAACCTTTACTATTCGCGAGTCTAAGCAAGCGTTCGATTCTTGCTCCATGTCCTGCCTTTTCCAAAGTTTCTTTAAGGTTATCGAGTTCTTCTTTTCGATCGGAAGGAAGATCATACTCATTGAAAATGGTTACTTCATCAGTAGTTGTATCGTGTAAGCATGAAAGAAATATGGTGTTTAACGGTATGAATATATTCTCTTTTTTTAAACCCTCTCTTACACGTTTATCATTCAGAACAGCTGCTGCAACACTGGCATTCGCTTCACCAGTATGCCCACCACAAGCTCCGCAATCATACCCTGTTGCATGCGGATTATTAACCATTGAGGATCCATGACCAACGATCAACACAAGGTTTGCAAAGTCATCGGATAATGACATTGCGGTCAAAGCATCCTTCGCCATTTGTATTTGCTGCTCGGGCGGAATTCCTGCAACTTCATGGTTATGTGTCGAGCTAGAAATGCTAACACGTTTCGCTTTAATGTCCCGTCTATTTAAACCAATGTGATCTGGATGGGGCACAGGTCTGGTTAGAGCGAAGCTATCGGTGATCAACTTAGGAAGATACGATAGCCCGATAGGACTCACAAAACTAAAACACGTTACAGCACCCGACTTAAACGATTTCCATATTTGTTGAATTTGACGATACAGCATCCGAGTCTTCAATACTCGTTGGTAGGATTCTTTGTCGGGCATTTCCTCTAATATGGTTGGCCCTGTTTTTAACAACACCGGACATTGTGCTTCACCCTTTTCATGTCCTATCGGTACATAGTTGATTGAGAAAGCGAAGAAACCTGCAAAGCCAAGTGTCGCAATGCTACTGTCTATAAATTCCAGATGTCTGCGAAATACTTCTGATCGTACATCAATACAGAAAATTGCTTGCACGTTAGGTCGAGCACGTGTACTCTTAGATGATTTGCTTACGCCTCGAAATTTTTTAACAATGTTTTGCTGAGCTGCTAAATCAAACGCCTCTTGCAGAATTAACTTTTTTGTTAACTGTTGATTTAATTCCGTTTGTACATGTATGATGGAAAACATTTTTCGGGCTGTTTTCCATTCGGCATCCAAATTTGTATTCGTAATACAATCGAGAAGGCACGCCTCCCAGCAGAGAAGTACTGCAAGAAATTCAATTACCTTACCATCGGCACCTCCATATAATTCATTGTCCCAATCAAGTCGGGCAGCATAGGCGGACCAACCGCCCACACGAAGTAGCAAGCTGTGAAGGTAGAGTTCTATTCCTTCTTCCGGAATTCCCAGTTTTGTTAAAGCAAGTTCTGCCGCTTTTAAAGGATCATCAGGCAACGCATGGACTACCTTTCTAAAATCTTTTAATCCCGTTAACTCAGGTGTCATGTCAATTTTCGCCTCTTCTTTCCAGGCAGCAAAAAGACTGTACGCTTGATTTGAAGAATTCCAAATTGCTTGCCCGTTATCAAAGTATGATGCAGCCCAATTTGAAATTCGCCCTATTATAAAACGTGTCCAGTCTTTATCAACAACTTGGCTAGCCACATCAGCTAATATTAAAACTCGGATAGGCTCTGCGTAATCGGAAGTTTTAAATGTTTGTAGAAATTCTTTTACTCCTATTGCAAGATTTTTCTTTTTCAGCGTGGCAGCAATATGTTCCTGCGTCAATTTACCTTCTTCCATTTTTTGTAGATAAAAAGAGGAGGGCAACGTCATTTTAATGCCACCCGCTGCTGCTAGATCGTGGGCAACATTTTCGAATTTTTTATGTGTTAAGCCCATGTACGGATTTACTGCAACAAAATTTTCAAGCGGCCATACCGGAGCAATTTTTTTGCTTGCTCTTCTCAATATGGATAAAAGTTCTTCTCGTGGGTTTTCGATTTTTGCCGAGGTACTGTTTTCTGTAAGCGTGTGTTCGATCATTTTTTTGAAGTATGGCGTGTCAATTATTTGAATTACGAATGTGGGCTTTAAGCTGTTTGTTCATCGAGCTTTTTAATTGGGATTGGATTTTTATTTTTGATGGACTGGATTTTTTCTATTTCGCGTGAAATACTTTTTAAGTTGTGAATGCGCAAGGAACCGATCATTCGATCAAATAATGCATTCGCATAAAATCCGTTTTTTAAATGAACAGCAAACGCACGATAAGCTGGTTTGAAATGCAGCGAAGGAGCAAGCATTTGAATAGCAACCACTACTGCAAAGGCGAATAGTAATGGTGCCAGTAATATGATTTCAACAAAATTTAGTTGACTCATTAATGGCAACTGCGAAGCAAGTAAGTGCCTGATCCCCAACTCCAGTGTAAAAAATGCAGTTACTACGATCGCTGCCAAAACGGTGGCGCGAGCTAAGAGCGCAATGCTTACTTTGGTGTCGAGCGCAGACGCAAATAAGGTGGATAGCCCCATAACAATAATTCCTCCAATGGCGAAGAGCGGTAGATTTTCTGCAAGATCGATTCGCAATAGCATTGCAAACCCGATGTAAAGTCCAATTGCCAGAACGATTGCCAGCGCAGTAGTTAACGGATTGCCTGCACGTTTATGATGTCTAATTTTCGTACCTCTAATAACGTCAATAATACTGCCTGATGACAGGAAGGCATGTGCCTTATAAAAAGAATGCGCCACCAAATGTAGCATGGCAACAGGATATGCGCCAAGCCCGCATAGCATTAAACTAAACCCCATGTGTGCAACACTAGAATAACCCAAAGCCGTTTTGATAGAAGTCTGTGTAAGAAAAGCTGCAGAAGCAAACAATGCCGTAAACCCACCGAATAGCATAATTACGATAGAGGCAAACGTACTACTCTCCATTATAAAAGCCATGCGAATAAGTAAAAACGGACCTGCGTTCAACAGCCCGGCATGGAGTAATGCAGAGACTGGCGTAGGTGTTTCCATTACTTCAATCAACCAGCCATGCGTTGGAAATTGGGCTGACTTTAACAATGCTGCGAAGACTAAAAGTAGGGCAACAACTTCAAGGCTACCTGAAGCGGTTCCGGATGAGAGAATTATTTTAATGTCGTTGAAAATTTCCTCCAGATTTCCTGTATTAAATTGAATATACAAAAGCACGACAGCAGCAAACAGACAAACATCGGCCAGCCGGGCAACGATGAATTTTTTTCTTGCAGCTATTACAGCACCTGGCCTATCGGCATAGAATACAAGTAAACGATGCAAGGAAATACTGGTAAGTATCCATGCGATGAAAAACAGAGCGAGATTTCCTGCGAGTACGAATAATTGAACAGATGCAATAGTGGCTGCTAATCTTCCGATAAATCTTCCTTGACGATCATCTCCATCCAAATAGTTCAGGCTGAATTTTACTACGACAAAGCCGATAATAGCAATCATTGAAAACATGAGTAGGCTCAACGCATCAAATCGTAAGCTGAAACCTAAGTTGCTAATTCCTATTAATGAAGATTGCAAAAGACCATATTTAACTACAAAAATTCCGCTAATTAGTGCTGAAAGAATAGCGACAAGAGAAGAGCCGACTGCCATACTTTTTACAACATGCGGACGTAATCCCGGTTGAAACCAAGATGCGATTGCCGTGGACGAAAATGCCAGAAGCGAGAGTATGGTAGTAAGTGTAACAAAATCATATTGCATGGTTTTCTATTTATTAGAATGAATATTATTTAAATATTTGGGCAGTTTACTGTTGATTTAATACTCACCCTTTTATAACAATCCTTTCGAAAGGATTCAACATTAAAATTAGCTTACGTAAACTCCCTGTATCGTTCATGATTAATTGTTGTGCACTTGATGTTTTAGAATAGCGCATACTTCGGTTAAGTAATATAAAGCCGTGCATAATTAAATGTTCCCCAACGCCCAAGAGAAAAAGAACGATAATAATATCGCTACCGATTTCAGACAACAAGGACTGATGCGGGGTTATCATTTTAAATGCGAATAGTGCCAGAATGATTGCACTGGTTACAAGTTTTGGAATCCATTTCATATGCTTGTTTTTTTTACAAAGATAAGTTCTGTAAATCATTAATTTTTATTGATATTTAGAATGAAATACATCACGAAAACTTATGAACTACACACTCAATCAATTGAAGATATTTTTAAAAATTTCCGACAAGGGAAGTATTACGAAGGCAGCAGAAGAACTGCATCTAACGCAGCCTGCAGTATCTAATCAACTCAAAAATTTTCAAGATCAGTTCGATATACCGCTAACAGAATTAGTCGGCAGAAAAATTTATATCACTGATTTCGGGAAGGAAATTGCGCAATCAGCAGAAAGAATCTTAAACGAAGTAGCCACTATTGATTTCAAAACACATGCCTTTAAGGGACAGATGACAGGGCGTTTAAAAATATCGGTGGTTTCCACTGGTAAATATGTAATACCTTATTTTCTATCATCGTTCATAAATCAAAATCCGGGCATTGAATTACAAATGGATGTTACCAACAAGGAGCAGGTAATTGATAGCATTGGAAAAAACATGGTTGATTTTTCGTTGGTATCCATTTTACCAGTCTCTATGCCTGTAGAAAAACTAGACCTTCTTGAAAACAAACTTTATTTAGTGAGCAATCGATCGCATAAATTTAAAAATGCTCCTTATACCCGGAAATTATTTAAAGAGCTGCCGTTAATTTTTAGAGAAGCAGGATCGGGAACACGCCAAGCAATGGAGAGCTTTATTGAAAAGCATAGCGTTGCCGTTGTGAAGAAAATGGAGTTAACGTCAAACGAAGCGGTGAAGCAAGCGTTGTTAGCTGGCTTAGGCTCATCGATAATGCCACTAATTGGAATTCGAAATGAATTGCAAAGTGGTGAGTTGCAAATTATTCCGGTGCAGGGCCTTCCTATAAAAACAAAATGGAGATTAATTTGGGCAAAAGGAAAAAATCATTCTCCAGTAGCTAGTGCCTTTTTGAATTATATCAAAACGGAAAAAGAAACAATTGTTAGAAATCATTTTAGTTGGTGTGAGGATTACGCCTAATATGGGTGTGTTTTTCTATCCTTACCTAGTTGTTTTCTGAAATTATATGTTGGATGAAAGCGGTGGTGTTTTGTACTGGCATTGGATAGAGATTAAGGCCGAAAAGTTTCGATGCCTGACTTACCTTATCGATGCGCAACGCTAAGACCATCATCTATAAATATTTCAAATCGATAGTTATATTAAAGTTTTTTAAAAAGCCGTATCAAACATGGAGAGAAAACTATTATGTGCTCCTTTTTTGCAACAGAAAGAGTTGAGAGTTAGAAATAATTTCACTCTTCATTATTAGCCATTGCGATACTTAATCTATTGTTTGCAAAGTAGCTCCTCTAGCAAAATGCGCTTGCATATTTTTCTTCGCTAAATCAATATTCTTATCCTTCAACGCATTAAGAATTGCCCGGTGTTCTTTGTCAGTTTGCTCGTAATCATTATCAGTATGTGTGGATTTTGTTAGCTGTTGATGAAACAAAGGTATATGACTGTTTAAGTATGTGTTAAGAAGTTTTTTGTTCCCTGAACATTCCATTAACGTTTCATGAAATTTCAAGTCTGCTTCGTTGGCTCCGGCAAAAAATCCTTGTTCAATCATGGAAGTAAAGGCCTCACAGATTTTTTCCAGTTTTGCAACTTGTTCTTTTGTTATTTTTTCGCAAGCCGCACGTAAAGCTCCTAACTCTAGTATTTCCCGAAGTTCCCTAATCTGGGTAAAATCTTCATGTGTGAAAGAGGTAACAAAATACCCACCCTTTGGCCCTAGTATAACCAATCCTTCTCCCAATAATCTGGTCAATGCTTCTCGGATTGACATTCTACTAACACTAAGTTTTTTAGCCCAGAAATCTTCCTTGAGTCGTGTGCCTGGCGAGACTTGAATGGTTAAAATTTTTCTTCGTAACTCTGTGTAGGCTTTAAGAGCCATTGACTCACTTTTCATATATTTAATTCGATCTTAAATTTTTATTACTGTAAACAAATTGTCTATTTAACGGTAGTGAAATTTACTTTAATATATACGTCAACCAAAGATTCTCGCTGTAAAAACAATCGAAGACATTAAATGCATTAAAGAGCAGACCCAACGGAGGTAAAATTCTGGATACAAAAATGAACAATATTTTTCATTTTTACTGCTTGAAATAATCTACCACCAATCCACTCACCTCTACTGTAGATGAAAATAGGCTTCCACTTAACCGGTATTTTAAAAGTGCCTGATCCGAAAGACCTTGTCGAGCTGTAGTGATATATAGTGTTTTTAAATCGATACCTCCAAAACAACACGATGTGACATTTAATGCAGGTACCTCTATGTGTGCCAATTGCTCACCTGTTTGCG
>JBBRFY010000212.1:0-7570 GCA_038241205.1 Cytophagales bacterium | reverse complement strand
AGACTCTTTCGAGGAAGCCATTTCTCATAATGACCAGAAGGAATACATAACCATTGTATATGATGATTGAAGAAGGAGATCTGAATTTTTTCAATGAAAGGCCTTACGGAAATGAAAAGCGAATCGGAGATATTGGTCATTACATTCAACGCCTTTTGATTTTTAGCAATCAAAAAATGAAAAGCAACCGATAAAAAATATTCTTCATCCCGATAGGTAATTATTTCTATCGGAAACTGATCGAGCAATTGCAGCTTTACTTCTTCTGTTCGATCGGCTTGAACCAAAGCAACGTCAATTTTAATATTCCATTGCAATACATTCGCAAGAGCCGTATCGGCCACAACCACAAGCGGTGCCCATTCCAATAAAGGTTCGGCACGTTCATGCGACAATGCTTCCAGAATTAGCAAGGCTGGCTCTTGACCTTCTTTTACAAAATGATGGGATGACAATTTGTTGGTTGTTGGTAGTTGTTGGTTATTCGCAAAATGCGATTTGTTAATGTCATTATGATCTATTCCCAGAGCTTTGTTCCTCCAGAATTTACTTGAAGCCTGTAGCTTGAAGCCAGTTTCTTCCTCTGGGTTGAGCAAATTAATTAAATTGCGTATTCAAACAGATTTTATGTTATCAGCGGCAGCGTGCTATTCGGTTTTTGAACGAAGTATTCATGATTATCATGTTACAGATCATGTTGATCAACCAATAAAAAACCCTTTTAAGGAAGGAAGTTTTGAACACCTACTGTATACAAAAAACTGGATCGATACCGTGCAGTGGCATTTAGAAGACATCATTCGTCTTCCGGAAATAAATCCTATTGAAGCCGTTCAATTAAAAAGAAGAATTGATAAATCGAATCAAGATCGAACTGATCGGGTTGAAAAAATTGACGATGTATTTTTAGAAGAATTTAAAAATGTTATTCCAAAATCAGGAACACGCATTAACTCGGAAACACCTGCCTGGTTGCTGGATCGCATGAGTATTTTGTTGCTCAAGATTTTCCACATGAACGAACAAACCGTGCGCACCGATGTTGACACTGAACACGTGGCAAAATGTAAAACGAAATTGAATATTTTACTGGAACAGCGTGTTGATATGCAAACTGCTTTTGACGAATTGATGGAAGACATTAGTTCGGGTAACCGCAGGTTTAAAGTATACCGACAAATGAAAATGTATAATGATGCTTCGTTAAATCCGATGTTATACAACAAAAAGAATAACACGCCATGAGAAAAATTCTAATCTTTCGTTTTTCAGCTATGGGCGATGTGGCATTGCTCGTGCCGGTAGTAAAATCTTTTGTTGCGGCCAATGCCGATGTTGAAGTTACGGTTGTTACGCGCCCTAAATTCGGTCCGTTGTTTTTTGATATGGAGCGCGTGATTGTTTTTCCTGCCGATGTTGATAATACCTATACCGGCATTTTCGGTATGCGCGATTTATGTAAAAAACTTTTGCGCAAAGGTCCGTATGAAATGGTGTTTGATATGCACGATCATATTCGTACTAAAATTTTAAGAAGTTTCTTCAAACTTTTTGGATCGGACGTAGTGGTTTTTGATAAGGGAAAAAAGGAAAAGAATTTATTTACCAGAAAAGAGAATAAGGTAACAACTCCTTTAATTCACACGGTAGAACGCTATCGCCTTGCGTTTGAAAAAGCCGGATATATTTTTCCCATACTTGATCCGCCTTACCTTGCTTTGAGCGAGTCGATTCAAACTGCTTCGGGTTGGTTTGGATATAAAAAATCAATCGAGAAAAATAAGTGGGTTGGGCTGGCGCCATTCTCTATGCACAAATCGAAAATATGGCCGATAGAAAATTATAAGCCATTAATTGAAATGTTACTGGCGAAAGAGCCAATCAAATTCTTTTTGTTTGGTGGAGGCGATAAAGAAATTCAATTCTTTGAATCATTGAAACAACAGTTTCCTCAAAATGTTGAGATCATTGCAGGTCAATTGAAACTTCGCCAGGAGATTGCGTTGATGCAACATCTTGATGTTATGCTCTGTGGCGATTCATCTAACATGCACATGGCTGCGCTTGCGAACATACCTTTACTTTCTATTTGGGGAGGTACGCATACGGATGTTGGTTTTGGCCCTTATGGAAAAGGCAAAGAAAGCATTATTGAAATTAGCAGAGAAGAACTTCCCTGCAGACCATGTTCGGTTTATGGAAAGGAAAAATGTTACGTAGGCGGTTTTCCTTGCCTTACTCGCATAACAACGGATGTTGTTTGTGAAAGAGTAATGGAGGTTGTGGGGAAGAGTGGCGAGGATGAAATGGGTTGATTCTATTCGCTTAGAAAATGCCATTCTTCAAATCAATCTCTATGGAAAAATTGCGAATCAAAAAGTTTCTATTTTTAACGCAATTGTTTTTTGTTGGTATGTTGGCGAGACCAAATGCCTTCTGCTTTCTTTGTATTTTTAATTTATATGAAACCTCAAATTCAAACTGTTATTTTCGACTTGGGCGGAGTGCTCATCGATTGGAGTCCTCGCTACCTGTATCGCAAAATTTTTAGAACGGAAGAAGAGATCATCTGGTTTCTGGAAAATATTTGCACCAGCGAATGGAACGATAAGCAAGATGCTGGTCGCTCGTTTGAAGATGCAACAGAAGAATTAGTTACGAAACATCCTGAATGGGAATTACCTATTCGTGCATGGTATGGTCGCTGGCAAGAAACGATGAATGGTTCCGTGCAAGGAACTGTCGAACTCCTTACGGCCATAAAAGAAAAATCAGAGCATCGTTTATACGCGCTTACAAATTGGTCGGCAGAAACTTTTCCATGGGCGCTCGATACTTTTAATTTTTTACATTGGTTTGAAGGTATTGTTGTTTCCGGAGTAGAAAAAACCAGAAAGCCTCATCCTGAATTTTATCAAATTCTTTTCGATCGCTACCAAGTGGATCCAGCAACATCATTGTTCATTGATGATAATTTCCACAACATTATTGGTGCAAAGGCATTGGGTATGCATACCATTCATTTTCAAAATCCTGAACAAACAAAAAAGGAGTTGGGGGAGTGGGGGGTATTATAATCGTCATTGCGAGGAAGTGTCTAGCGTTTCGCGGGACATACTGACGAAGCAATCCCCTGCCTCTGAAATGCCCACATTGTAGTCTGGGGATTGCTTCGAGATGGGATCGCAATGACGTAATCTCTCCGTAGTCGCCTTGAAAATTTAATTTCACCCCTCCCAAATTACTTTCTACTTTTGCAGTTCATCAACTTAAATGCCTGTGCAAAAACTAGTAAACGTGGGTATCGTGCAAATGACATGCACGAAAGACCCTGCAGAAAATCTTTCGAAGGCCATCGTTAAAATCCGCGAGGCGGCTTCAAAGGGCGCACAAATCGTTTGTCTTCAGGAGCTTTTTACTTCGCTTTACTTTTGCGATGTAGAAGATTATGAAAACTTCAAACTGGCAGAACCAATTCCCGGACCGTCCACAGAATCATTATCGGCAGTGGCAAAGGAATTAAATGTTGTCATCATTGCTTCGCTTTTTGAAAAACGTACCAGTGGAATTTATCATAATACCACAGCGGTGCTTGATGCAGACGGTGCTTATCTTGGCAAGTATCGGAAGATGCACATTCCGGATGACCCAGAATATTATGAGAAATTTTATTTTACGCCTGGCGATTTGGGATACAAAGTTTTTAAAACAAAATTTGCCAACGTTGGCGTGTTAATCTGTTGGGATCAATGGTATCCGGAAGCATCACGCATTACCTCTTTGATGGGTGCGGAAATTTTATTTTATCCCACTGCGATTGGTTGGGCAACATCGCAAGATGAAGAAACCAACAATGAACAATATGGTGCATGGCAAACCATTCAACGCAGTCATTCAGTAGCAAATGGTTTACATGTAGTAAGTGTAAACCGTGTTGGCTTTGAGCAAGATGGCGCAATGAAATTTTGGGGAGGCTCGTTCATCACCAATCCATTTGGCAGAATACTGTACCTCGCATCTCACGATAAAGAAGAGGTGCATGTGCAAGAAGTTGATTTAGCAAAAACGGATTTATATAGAACACATTGGCCATTCATGCGCGATCGCAGAATCGATTCGTATCAGCCCATCACTAAACGCTTTATTGACGAAGACTAATCAGTTGCAAGTTGCCGGTCACCAGTTACCGGCAACTGGCAACCGGCAACTATTTTACTATGACTCCTAAAGAACTCGGCTTTTACTTCCCTGCAGAATTTGCAAAGCACACAGCAACCTGGCTAAGCTGGCCGCACAAGGAAGCATCATGGCCTGGAAAAATTGAATTGGTTTTTCCTGTTTATGCTCAGTTTATAAAATACCTATCAGAGGGAGAGAAAGTAAACATCAATGTGTTTGATGATGCGATGAAACAAAAGGCATTCCGTTTCATTAGTGAAGCTGGAGCCGACATGAATAATGTTCAATTCTTTTTTCATCCTACGAACGATGCGTGGTGCCGCGATCACGGCCCAGCCTTCTTGATTAATCCAATAGAGAAAAAGAAAATGATAGTGGATTGGGGATACAACGCTTGGGGCGATAAGTATCCTCCATATGATTTGGATGATGTGATCCCGACATTGATAGGTAAGCATTTTGATATTCCGGTGGTGCATCCGGGCATTATTATGGAAGGTGGCTCTGTTGAGTTTAATGGAAAAGGAACATTGCTCACAACAACATCGTGTTTGTTGAATCCCAATCGAAATCCACATCTCAATCAAAAACAAATTGAGGAATACCTTTGTAATTATTATGGCGTAGAAAATATTTTATGGCTGGGTGATGGTATTGTTGGTGATGATACAGATGGACACATTGATGATCTCACACGGTTTGTAAATGAAGATACAGTCGTAACAATTGTGGAGGAAAATAAGAATGATGTGAACTTCCACATACTGCAAGAAAATCTGCAAACCTTAAAAACACTACGGTTAGAAAATGGGAAGCAAATAAATATTGTAGAATTACCTATGCCATCAGCATTTGAATATGACGGGATGCGTTTACCAGCCTCGTATGCTAATTTTTATATTGGTAATAAGTATGTAATCGTTCCTACCTTTCGGGATAAAAATGACGACCGCGCAGTGGATATTCTTCAACAACAATTTGCCACACGAAAAGTAATCGGTTTGGATTCAACGGATATTATTTGGGGATTAGGGTCATTTCATTGTTTGAGTCAGCAGGAACCGGAGATTTAGTTAATGGTTAATCGTTATCCGTAATACCAAGATGGAAGTTGGAGGTATACTACAAAGCAATCGCGTACAAGTCTTCCGCAACCGATTAACCATTAACGATTAACGTTTAACATTCTCTTCAAAGTTCCAAGTTTTCGAAGGAGTAATGCACGCATCAAGTTTTTTATCGTGCGCGGTAATATCATCGATTTTTTCAATTGGTTCTAAAAGCGATAATCCAATTCTTTTGCAATCTAATTTGCACTTGCTTAGAAGTTTATCGTAAAACCCTTTTCCATATCCAACGCGATGACCTTGCTCATCAAACGCTAATAAGGGTATAAGTACCATATCAATTTCTCCTGTTTCAATAACACTGCTTTCCTTTGGTTCGAGTATGCCCCATTTATTTTTCGCTAACTGGTGGAGTCCTTCGAAAAAACAGTTTTCCATTTCTTCTGTTGCATGGTTTACACGAGGAACGACAAGATTGATGTTAGGAAATTTATTTTGGATTCGTTCGATGATGAAGTTTGTGTTTGGCTCTTTATTTTTTGTGATGGGAATAAAAACATGCAATACCCTAATGCCAGATAGATCGACTTGATTAAAAAAATTTTCAGAAATCTGAATGCTCAATTTATCACATTCAACACCTGTAAAAAAAAGTCTCTTTTGAAAATAGATTTTGCGGAGTTCTGCTTTGGTCATGTTTCAAAGATAGATCGTGAATGGATAGGTGCAAACCTATAGATGCATTTCAAATTTTCATTTACTAAAAATCAATGTGGGCTTTAGCCCTGATATAACAATTTGGAATGCATACCCCTCTAAGGCTAATCGTTGTATTGAAGCACATTCATCTGGAAATCAAATGGATCAAATGCATCCATTATCTTTTGAATGAAGTCTGAATCTTGCTGATAGAAGTTTAGAAAATTATCGGTTCGTTCTTGTAAACTTCCATTTGGGAAGAGTGCATGTTTAACCAATTCAATCTGACGAAGTTTATCGCTGTGCAGGCGTTTTTCGGCACGCAGTAATTTGCGTTCTATTTTCTCTAAACTGTTTAACGTACGCTTGGCTTCAGCGCCAACAAATGGATCCAATGTTTTATCAACCGTTGCAGCTCGTTCGCGAAGAATTTCAAAAAGTTTTACAATACCTTCTCGTTCCGTTCCAACAGTAAGGTTGCGGGGCGAATGTTTAAGCACCCAATGATTGAATAAGTAATTCTTCTCTTCAAATAAATCTTTTAGTTCCAGATCAGTCTTTGAAAATTTACGCGCTATTTCATGATCCATCACCAAGCCAAAATTGCGTGGCATTAACATTGGGAATGGCGTATCGAAATGTTGAAATACCTCTTTTAGTTGAAGCCAATAAATTACCTCTGCCGGTCCTCCAACATACGCGAGGTTGGGAAGAATCATTTCCTGATAAAGCGGACGAAGAATAACATTCGGACTGAACTTCTCTGGCTCTTCGTTGATCAGCTTTTCAATTTCGGCTTCCGTAAAACTTATATCACTATCCAATACATGATAGGTATTTTCTCTTTTCTCAATCCGACTGCGTAATCCATCAATTAAGTAAAAGAAATTTATGTCACGACAATAGATTTGCGTTTTGTAACCAAGTCCTTCAAGCGAAGAGGTACTATGATCCACCAGTTTTTTAACAGCGCCCTTTACAACATCTTCTTTTATCACAGAGGTAAACAACGCTTTAAGTGGTCGGTCATCTCCATCAACAACCACAAGACCTTCGTTTCCAAACAAGGTATTTACATACGCTCTTACTGCATCGCTTAATTTTTTGTGTTTGCTGTATGCTTCGCGAAAGATTTTTGTTTCGCCCGGAATTTCATTTGCTAACGCGCATAAACTCTTGGTATCAAATCTTCCTACCGCACCTTGCTGTTCGGTTTCCCATGTGTATTTTTTTCCGTACAGTTTAAAGTATTTTATCTCATCGTAATCATGATCTTCGGAAGCCATCCAATACACAGGAACAAAACTGTGATTTGGATATTGCGCTTTTAATTGCTTGCACGTATTGATTACTGTTACAATTTTATAAATGAAATATAATGGCCCGGTGAAAATGTTTAGTTGATGACCGGTGGTGACGGTAAACGTTATTTCGTTTTGAAGTTGTTCAATATTTTTTTGAACAGATTCTGAAATGGAATAACCAGAATATTGTTTAGTAAGTGTTTCAACTAAAACTGAGCGTGATGCTTTTGGGAAGGAGGATGCTTTTTCTTTTATCTGCTCGCCAAAATTTTGAATGAGTGGAAAGCGGTTGTAATATGGTTTTAAGGTTTCTTTTTGCTG
>JBBRFY010000211.1:0-7577 GCA_038241205.1 Cytophagales bacterium | reverse complement strand
AAGATGGATTGTTTTTACGAATGGCGCTGCAGAAAAAGGAACGGTCGTCCTTATCATCATCTACGATCATTAAAAGTTTTTTTTCTGACGATGCGTGCTTTCTATTTATCATAAACATTTAGTTTAAAAATGCCGCTTTGTAAAGGTAGTTTTTTAAATGTGTTACATTTTGGAAATAAGTTACATGATTCACACATGTTGCTTGTGTTTCGGGTTTAGCAGTAGAGTTAAATCGAAGCGGGTTGCTGCGGGGTTGCTAATGGTGGGCTTTTGAAAACGTATCTGTCCACCGTGACTCCAAAGAATGACGGCCAGTTTTCGTGCTGCAGCTGATTTGGCAGATTTCCTATCTTTGCGGAATGCACTTCGTTTAAAGAAATTTGATACCGCTGTATCTTTTAAATTTTCAACCGCGTTGGCAGCTTGTCTCAATGCAGACGCTCGGTATTCAAAACGCATGACCGTCCCTCAAGCGTGACCTACGAGTAGAAGCACTCCTGAAAATGACCAGCAACTGTAGCAAAGCGGTTATTAGAAAAACAACTGCAATGATATAATGGAAATATTGTTGTGTGACAAATAATAACACCCAATCACCAACGAGAATAAATATGATGCTCGCTAGCAAAGAGCCTAAGCTAGCTCCAACTGTATAACAGATATAATGTGACCACTTGGGCTGAAGCATCTTTTTCTCCAGTAAGATTGAGGTCCATCCTAGCCAGAAGGGTACTTGCACCGGATTGATGATCATCAGAATGAATCCAAAAACGAAAGAGGAGTGTCCCGATATAACGTCAACAACTGTGTGCGGGCTGTCGTTTACTGCAGCCGTTAGCGACACAAAGGCCAAGCCCAAGAGAACAACTAAAGAGATCCATTGTAAGAATTTGACTAACCTTTCATAACGCAGCAGCCGATCCATAACATATAGGCTCAAGGCCACATAAAGACCTTCTCCAACGAGGCAACCGAGTGCAAAGAACCCTGCTGTCAACTTACCTTCTGAGGCTGCCAGTTGAAGGGTAAGAACATTGGTGGTACCTGGCGTCAACGAGCCGATGAAGCTAACACCTGCGGCCACAACAAACACCACTACGCCAGCATCTTGCAATTGCTTGAGAAACGATTCATTCTGTAGAAGTCTCGTTCAAGATGGTGTAGCCAATGGGTTTGAAGGCAAAATTATTAGACTTCTCAGCGGAGCACGCAGTCATACCGATGACGAGATCCATCTCAGCCTGCAATACAACAAAATCACCAGCGTGACTTTTAGGAGGCAACACATCGATCCTTCCTGTATTACCATCAACGGCTACGTTCATAAAAATATTGAAGCAGACCGGTATGTTATCACTTTTAATCTGATAGGGCTGCAATGCCTCAACAAGGTTTCCAAAACATCCGCGGTGAGGTTGTGTGTGGCCGTAAATAATACGGAACGTATCGGCACTGCAAGGGGTCAGCAGAAAATCATGACGCCCAACCGTATCTTCAATCATCCGAAACATAATATTGCTTCTATTGGAGTAGAAGGGATGACCTTTGGTAAGGAAGATCGTATCGGCATAATCAATTGTTCTACCGGATGACAGATATTCTGCCCGGTCATTGAAGTTGAAGCATATAAAGTCACAAACCTGCTCTCCTTCGATGTCCGTTATCAAAAGGCGTTCACCCTTTTTCAGCGTGAAGGCCGTGCCGCTACGAGGTGGAATGATGTTCTCAACTTCCATGTTGCGAGATAAATGGGCATTTCCAATTCTTATCATATTGGCGACCGGTATATTGTACGGCCTCGGAAGTTTCACCGAAGTCTGCCAGCATTGGATTGACCGAGCCTGAGTACTGGATATCGCGATTCCTGACTACCTGTTTCGTTGTTTCATATTTATTCAATTCTCGTAGCCGGTCGAACTGGGTATGGGGATTAAATACTATGGCGGGATAACTGAACCTTCGGGCCAGCCGGCTGCTACCGGGATGCAACCCAATAAGATAAAATGCCTCCTCCTTCAAACTGAAACTAAATTCAGGTGCTGTCGCATCATGTCCCACACGTTGATCGTAAGGATATTGCTGTGAATCGATATCTGAGATGGCCTGCAGTCTGGCCCAAAACATGATCTCAAATTTATCTTCATCCAGGTCAACGGGATCTTTGAAAATTACAACGGCACTGCTATACAAATTACTTGACTGCCGATAATCGTCTACAAAAGTATATAAGAATCTTAAGATGCCGTGATCATTTTTTGGGCAGGCCATGTGGTCTGCTACGAATACGCTAATCTGGTTTTTACCCAACGCGGCTTTTGCACCAATACATGGAAACCCTTTCGCCTCTATATAGCGAAAGTAATCTTCTGCAATGCTTGGTAATGAAATAGAAGGGTTCATATAAGATTCTCCTGTGCTAAAAAATCAGGTGTGTGATTAAGGACTTTGGTGTCGGTGGAAAATATCTTGTTGCTGTTGGGTGTGTTAAATTCAAATTGAACGTCAAGTTTTTTTAGAATTTTAAAATGCTTCCTGGCTTGCTGGCTAAACGCTTTTCCTTCGACATACCTCCAACGAGTAACACCGTTCTGCAAATTCATTTGCGAGATTTTAAATAGGATGTTCCAGTGCTCTATCAATATTTTGCAAGCTTCGAAGAAAGTGAATCCATTACCATACACATGATGGGCTTCAGCCCCACAGCCGTTGTATTCCAGTATAGAAAAATTCTTACCCAACTTCAGATCTTCAATCGATGCACATTTAATATCATATCTTCCGTAGTAAAAATATTTTGTGTACCGGCTCAGGTTGTCAAATACATCCAACAGTTTTTTATCTTTTTCATCCTCAAGACTGATCAAGCGACCACCGCGGCTAAGATTAAGCGCATACGACAAATAGAATTGTTCCCCGTTAGGAATAACAGTTTTTAGTTTGCTCGCATGTTTCGAGAATAGCTCTTTCAAACGGAACTGCGCGCGCGAATAGTCAAGGATAAGTTCTTCAAGCGTATGGACACCATCACCGACAACGTGCATGAATTCTTTTCGTATGAACCCTGAGATGTGACCACTATCCATACCGGGATATCGATAGTAGAATACACTTACCTCAACGGGATAATCAATCAGCTTTTGTATGATATAGTTTGCAGGCATCGCATTGTGGTATTGCCTGAACTGATCAATTGTCTCAATGCGCCTGAACATGAAGCCCATCATCCCTATATCTGGCTTTACAACCAACGGAAAAGCCAAACCGCTTGTTTTTATTTCGCTTAGAAGGCCTGAAAAGTCATCATTAGGATGTGCGTAAATACTGGAAGGATACAGACCGTCTGGAAGCTGTTTATAAATCTCACTCTTTGATTCACCGGTGAACCCTCCAAATGTAATCGTGGGGTTAGAGGTGGTAAAAAACCACAATGATCTCGCACGCAAGCACAACCAAAGCCACACCGGCCCAATCACTATGTATTTAGCAAACCAATGCCAGTCCTCCCAATGGGAAATGTAGTAGAAAGCTCTTCTAATCATGCGAATATCACTTGCGAATGCCGTAGTCAAATTATATGCCCATCGCGGATGTATGGTATTAAGATGTAATGCATGATTAGTTGGCGCGATAAGTTCACAAAGTGTAGAACTCTAATGCCACTGTTCCCCCAGGTTTACTATTAGCGTAGCGCAATGGTAACAAAATGAGAACGGCTTCCAACGTCAACCCCCGCTGTATGAGGGTTCAATATTTTCATTGATAGAGAATAGAGTATCTACTCATTTAAATAGTGTGATTGTATTTTTTGAATTTCAGTACACACCTGAAAAAGGAAAGTTGGGCAATTTTGTAGAGCTAATTCTCATGCCATATAGAACACAAAACCATTAGAAGACAAAAGTTTTCAATGTGCTTTGATTATGATATTTCGTTTAAAATTTTTCACAATAGCAAAGGTCCATTCCACTTGTTGAGAAGTGAATACCCTAGTTCAAAGACACCGCTGTTAGCGGTTAGCTTTTTTCATACATTCAATTTTCCGTAACTGTTATTATACACTTTACCTTTTTTAGGATGCGTGAATTTTAGTCCGGACCAAATTTCGTTGATGCTTAAACAAGTGCTTTCAACAAGTCCAAATTCATACCCTAATTTAATTACTATTTTAATGTTTAGGTCAGTTCCCAATTTTCCACCTTTAGGCCATGAAACCCATAGCATACCGTTTTCTTTTAAACACGGTTTAAGTTTAGGGAAGTGATTAATAAATTCTGATTGACTTTTAACGAATAGATGGATGTAGTCATACACGTCATTCAATTCGACAAAAATGCCAAGATCAGGCAGCTCAATACTATTGAGAGCTTCTTTATCAGGATTTATGAAAATCGCTTTGACGTTTTCTCTGATTCCCATTTTTATGGCTACTGTTCTTTTCATCTCTTCATTTATTCTAACTAACGTTTCACAAGTCTATTTTCGTTGATATATTTTTGAAATTTATTTCAGTTCAGTTCAATATTTTTAAATAGGGGTGATGTTGTGTTTTAAAACACCTTCAATACTGAATTCAATTTTGCGTGTGGATTTATCGAACAGAAAATTTACCGAGTTCGCAATGAACCTAGTTGGTTTGCTTTTTTGTGTAATTTCATCTGCCTTTTTCTCTCGTTGAAATCTCCGTCACTGTAATAATTGGATTTCGCCACATTAAAATGTTCTAAAACTAATCAACTATCTAAGTATTTTAGCTGAACGTAAATTGAAAGTGACACTGTTCACCGAAGAGTAAAATTTTAACGGCATATTTACAGCCCGACTCGTCAAGCGCATTCATCGAACACTAACGTTTGCGTCTATCGCGAATAACGCATCCGTAACGACCAACAAGAAAGCTTTGCCATTATCTTCGCAAGAAATTTTGAAAACCTTACAATATTCCTTTTGCTTTCTGCGACTACCCCGTAGTTAAGCGTAAGGAAATGGAACTGGCAATGCAAATAAAAGAGGAAACATTTCTGCGAGAGAAGGGTAGGCTACTGAGTTTTATCCGTAACCGCGTCTCTTCTGTAGAAGAGGCCGAGGACATACTGCAGGATGTTTTCTATCAATTCGTTGCTGGATTCGAATCGATTGAATCGCTCGATCGGGTAACCTCCTGGTTATTTCAGGTGGCACGAAATAAAATTATCGATCGCTACAGAAAAGATGCTGCAAGACCGCAGCGAATCGATTTTAGTTCGAGCTCGAGTGCTGATGATGATGCACCGATCAGTCTTCAAGAAATTCTTCCCGACTTAGGCAACACACCCGAAGATGTACTTTTTAAAGAAGCACTGTGGGATGCCATCATGGAAGCGTTGGACGAATTGCCGGTTGATCAGCGACAAATATTTATTCAAAATGAAATGGAAGAGCGTGGCTTTCGCGAAATATCAGAAGAGACGGGTGTATCGATCAATACCTTACTTTCCCGAAAACGATATGCGATCTTTGCGCTTCGAAAAAAATTACAACGATTATATAACGAAATTTAAAATAGCAGAGATATGAAAAAGGGTGTGATGATAGTAAAGATGATGGTGTTCGGATTGCTGGCCGTTACAGCATTCGGGTTTATAACCATGTGGCTATGGAACTGGCTGGTGCCAACATTGTTTAATGGACCAATTATAGATTTTTGGCAAACACTGGGGTTAATTGTGTTGAGTAAAATTTTGTTCTCAGGTTTTGGCGGAAAATCGAAAGGTAATCATACAGGCAATGGTTATGGAGCACAATGGAAAAAGCGTTTTGTAAATAAGGTATCGGCTCTAAGTCCGGAAGAGCGCGAGGCATTTAAGCAGAAAATGAAAGATAAATGGTGTCGGTGGGACGAAAACACTTCGACTAAAGATTCTAACGTTTCAACCGATTGAGAAAGCACTTCGCTTAAAAACGTGAAACTATTTTTTAAAAAAGTCGAACAATAACGTGCAAATGGCGTTGACGGAAACTATGGAAACTTTGGTAATGTTAATAGTTTCCATAGTTTTGCAACCGATATGGAAGAAATAGAAATCAAAGAGAAGATTTTAAACGGAGCGATTGGGCTCTTCATGAAATATGGATTGAGGAGCATTTCGATGGATGATATAGCGCGGCACCTCTCCGTTTCGAAGAAAACCCTTTACCAGCACTTTGCAGATAAAGAAGATTTAATTACGAGTGTTCTCTCTACTCACATTGATGAAAATAGGAAGCAGTACGAAGTCATCACGAAACATTCAATAAATGCGATTGATGAATTAGCACAAATATCACAGTGCTTAAGAAAAGACATGGCTGAAACAAATCCTTCGGTGTTGTTCGATCTACAAAAATTCCATCCGAAAGCGTGGGAGGTTTGGTTAGATCACAAAAACAAATACATCCGCCAATCGGTAGTTCGAAATATTAATCAAGGCATTGAAGAAGGATATTACCGACCAGAAGTAAATGCGGAAGTAATTGCTGCTATACGAACAGAATTAATTTCCATGGGCTTCGATCAAAGTGTTTTTCCGCAGGGCACTTTTAATCTTGCAGAAGTGCAATCGCAAATATTCGATCACTTTGTTTACGGAATCTGTACCGATAAAGGAAGAAAGTTATATCAGAAACACAAAGAACAACATCAACATGCATAATTATCAAATCCCAAATATGAAACCATTCTATCGACTGCTCATCTTAATCATGCTGCTGCCCTTATTGGGAAATGCGCAAGACAACACAGAAATTTCAAGTTCATTTACCTTAGAACAATCTATTAACTATGCGTTAGAAAATGCCATCAACATTAAGAACGCTTTGATTGATGAACAAATTTCAGATGCAAAAGTGAAAGAGACGCGTGGAATTGGTTTACCACAAATCAATGGATCAGTAACGTTGCAGCACAACGCTAAGCTTCAGCGCTTTTATACAACATATAATCCTAATGGTTTTTCAATTGGAGGCGATTTAAGTCAAGTGCCAGGCATTCAAGCGGGTGATGTAGTTGCAGCACAAAACTTTTTTCAATTACCTAGCAATGGAACAGCAGCTGTGTCTATCAATCAAATCCTTTTCAATAACTCCTACCTTATTGGGCTAAAGGCAGCAAACGCCTATAGAGGTCTGGCTAAGAAAACTACTCAACAGAGTAGGGAACAAATTATTGAGAATGTAACAAAGGCATACTTTGGTGTTGTTATAAATACCGAGCGTATAAAACTTTTTGAAAGCAATATCGCTCGTGTGGATTCATTATTTAAATCTACCAAGGCATTAAACGAAAATGGATTTGCGGAAGCGATTGATGTTGATCGCATAGAAGTGACACTAAATAATTTAATTATTGAACGCGATAAGTTTATAGGCATACAAGATTTGTCCCTGCAAGTTTTAAAATTCAATATGAACTATCCAATGGATAAAGATATTGTGATAACGGGTGATCTTAATTCAATGAAAATAGATCACGACCTCAACTATCTTACTCAAGATTGGAACTATACAAATAGAATCGACTACAGTATTTTGGAATCAAACAAAGCACTTCAGGCACTTGACGT
>JBBRFY010000210.1:0-7584 GCA_038241205.1 Cytophagales bacterium | reverse complement strand
CAATAACTGCAGGAGCAATCATTAATTTCACCGCGAGTCTGCCTACAACTGGTTTGCCTACAGGATTTCATTTTTTAGCCATTCGCACAAAAGACTTACATGGTAAATGGGGAGAATTTGAAAGTCGAGGATTTTATGTTTCACCCATCGCAGCAAATTCAAGCGATATAGTAGCTGCCGAATATTTTATTGATACTGATCCTGGTGAAGACAATGCCCTTGCACTCACTGTTAATCCCACAGGCCCAACCATCAATCAGATTTTTCCAATCGATGCAACGGGCCTTACGAGTGGCGCGCATACATTAGGTATTCGTGTTAAAGACGCTGATGGAATGTGGAGTGAGGTTGTGCGAGAACCGTTTGATATTTTATCATGCATACCTCCCAATGGTCCGTTAACAACAGGTGCAAGCCGATGCGGAACCGGCAGTGTGGCATTGCTCGCGAGTGGCGCAACGGGTGCGCAAGAGTATCATTGGTATGAAGATAATATTACCACAACATTCGTAACATCTGCTAGTCCGTTCAACACAACTGTGCTATCCATCACAAAAAATTATTACGTTAGTATTTTTGATCCATCCACTTCATGTGAAAGCGCACGCAAAGAAGTAGTTGCTACAATTACGGTTATCACGAAGCCCACCCTAAATCTAAGTGGCAGCATTAATTTTTGTGTAGGGAATAGCATTCTCTTAAATGCCCCGGTTGGATTTTTAAATTACAAGTGGTCGAATGGAGCAACATCTCAAACCATTGTAGTCGATACAACTGGTAATTATACCGTGTCGGTTAGCAACGATGGAATATGTTTCAGCGAAATTTCAGATGCGGTAAATGTAACGGTGCTAACCGGCCCGGCTAAACCCATCATTACCATTACAGGAAGCACGGTACTTTGTGGTATCGACCCTACAACATTATCCGGTCCGGCAGGATTTCAATATGTATGGTCGACCGGTGCTACTACGCAAGACATTATCGTAAACAAAAGTGGAATGTATTCACTTACAACAAACACAGGCATTGGATGCCCGAGCGCTACCTCTGATCTCATTATGATCACCAGCGGTGGAGTTGAAGCCAGCATTTCACAATCTGGTAATTTGTTAATCGCGAATGTGGGCGATAGTTACAAATGGTTTCTAAATGGTGTAGAAGTTCCCGGAGCCAATAGTCAGGTATTGGAAATCAATATTCTTGAGTTTGGTATTTATACAGTAGAAGTAAACGAAAAAGGCTGCATAAGTTTATCCGATAATTTTTCCTATTTGATTACTGCTGAGGAAGCAGAACTGCCTTTAGTTGATCGCATCTTTCCTAACCCTTTTCAGGATGACCTTACGGTGAACTTGGCGAATGAAGGAACGGAAATTAAAATAATCGATGGTCTTGGGAAAGTGCTCATTGAAAAACCTGCTGAAAAGCGCGTTAACGTATTGGAAACTGGTTCGCTCGCCAGCGGCATGTATTACCTATTGATAAAATCACATGATCATGTGGTAGTTTTTAAAATCCAGAAGCTCTAAATTCGTTGCATGAAAAACCTCTTGTTAAAATTCGCGCTACTCCTCACCATGTTCGGACAGGTATCGTGCGGGGAAGATATTGCTGATTGCCCAAGTAAAATGTGTGTGATCTCCGGTGGCTGGAAACTTACCGAAGTGTTTATTGATGGTGTAAAAGACACGGAAGATTTGAGCAAATATCAGCTTATATTAAATTCTCCGAGTCCGAAAGATGCAATTATTTCCGACTTTGATCGGACACAACCAAGCGGAACTCAGGACAATGGAACATGGTCGATAACAAACAACGGAACAATCCTCCAACTTGTCTCTGACAACAATCCTACGGATCCGGAAGATTGGCAAATTGAAAGTTTCACGCTGCGGAAATTGGTGTTGGTTATTACAAGAGATGTAAGTGCTAAAGGAGGACCAGCAGAAATTCGTTTCGAACTTGAACCTTTTTAGAAACTACACATTAGACATTAGACATTAGACATTAGACTCAAGACATTAGACATTAGACGTAAGACTTTGAACATGGAACTTGAAACTTTTAAATTATGAAAAAGACCCTCTCTATATTTCTTATACTTTTCTCCACAACAGCCTTTGCGCAAAATTGGTATGTTGGCGTTACTGCGGGGCCAACGCTTTCGAATTACAAAACGAAAACGCCATGGAAAGAAGTTTCGAATGTTGGTTATTTCGTTGGAGCAACAGCGTACAAACAAACCAGTAATAATTTTGGAGTGAACTTTGGGTTGCAGTTTATTCAGAAAGGCTACAACCATGTTATCTGTAACACCATCACCGATAAACTAAATGCATCCTACCTTGAAATTCCAATCATGGCTGATTATACATTTATCATTCCTTCTCTTCAAAATTTTAAAGCCCATCTCAATCTCGGATTTTATTCTGCATACTGGTTAAGTGGAAAATATGAAACAAAAAGTTCCGACCCAAATATTATCGACACCTCCACAGAAACGCTTGATTTTAAAAAGAGCAGTGCTTCGCGGTTCGACATTGGCCCAAGTGGCGGAGGGCGAATTGAATACCTTTTAAAAAACGGAAGCCTATCATTGGATTTTCGATATGAACTCGGGCTGATTGATTTGCAAAAACAAATTAATGACAACAGTACGAACACCAATCGCGCTTTGGTAATTGGTCTTAGTTATATGAAGCTACTGGGTAAGTAACCGCCTATATTGAGCCCGTCCCATCTATACACGTTTCAAAACGTTAAAACAACTCACGCCATCCTGATTTGAGTTGTTTCTTTTTATGGTGATCTTCGCCAACCTCATTAACAAAAATTATATGAATACAGTATTGAAAAAAATCCCCATGCTGGTCATTAGCATTGCGCTGCTGGCATGTCATTCAAACAACGAAACAGCAGTAGTTCCTCCAGATGCAAAACCACCCATGGCAGAGAAAAAACCTTTTGAATTAGTAGCCAAACATGGCCATAAACGCAACGATGATTATTACTGGTTAAAGAACCGTGAAGATTCTGCGGTGATCAACTATCTCAAAGCAGAGAATACCTATCGTGATGCTATGCTGGCGCACACCAAATCGTTGCAAGACAAACTTTTTGCGGAAATGAAAGGACGCATCAAAGAAAAAGATGAATCTGTGCCTTACAAACTCGATGATTACTTTTATTATACGCGTTATGAAGATGGCGCTGAGTATCCAATTTATTGTCGCAAAAAAAGTTCATTAGAAAATGCTGAAGAAATTATCGCCAACGGAAATGAACTGGGGAAAGGGCATGAATACTTTAGCTTCTTCGCAGAAACAAGTCCAAATCATAACATTGCAGCGTTGGTAATGGATACTGTGGGTAGACGCTTTTATACCCTGAAGTTTAAAGACATGCTTACCGGAAAAATGTTAACAGATAAAATTGAAGGAACAACTGGAAACATTGAATGGGCAAATGACAACAAAACTGTTTTGTATGGAAAACAAGATCCGAATACATTGCGTGCGAATCAAATCTTTAAACATACACTCGGTACGGATCCATCAACTGATGTTTTAATGTTCGAAGAAAAAGATGAAACCCTTTCCTGCGGTATAGGTAAAACACGATCAAAAAAATACTTCATTATAGGCTCTAGCCGAACCGATGCATCGGTAAATTATTATCTTGATGCAGATAAGGCCGCTGGCAAACTAACGATTATTGAGCCGCTAAAAGAAAATGTAAATTATAGTACCGAGCACTACAACGACAAATTTTACATTCGCACCAATCTCGATGCGAAAAATTACAGAATAGTAGAAGCTCCTGTTGCCACTCCAGGAAAAGAACATTGGAAAGATGTTATTCCTAATCGTGACAAAATATTTTTAGAAGCATATCAAATTTTTAAAAATTATCTAGCGCTTCAAGAAACAAGCGAAGGACTAAGCAAGATTCGTTTAATAAATTGGAACGATCATTCTGAGAACACCGTGGACTTTGGTGAACCGGCATACCTCGCAAGTATCGGTAATAATCCAGATGTTAATGCAAATACAATTCGGTACAATTATCAATCGATGACCACACCGCCCTCCACCTATGATTATGAAATGACAACGCACGAAAAATCATTGCTGAAGCAACGCGAAGTATTGGGAGGTTTTGATGCTGCATTGTATCAAACGGAACGGGTAATGGCCAAAGCACATGATGGGGCTAGTATTCCAATCTCTATCGTTTATAGAAAAGACAAATTCAAAAAAGACGGAAGTAATCCATGTTTTCAATACGCATATGGATCGTACGGATCGAGTATGCCTGCTTATTTTAGTTCTACTCGCTTAAGTCTCCTCGATCGTGGATTCGTTTATGCTATCGCACACATTCGGGGTGGGCAAGAAATGGGTGGTGAGTGGTATGAGGGTGGAAAAATGATGAAGAAGAAAAATACCTTCACCGATTTTATCGATTGCTCTAAATACCTTATCGAAAATAAATATTCTGCTCCCGATAAACTTTTTGCCAACGGTGGAAGTGCCGGTGGCTTATTGATGGGCGCCATTGCAAACATGGCACCTGAATTATATAAAGGTATAATTGCCGATGTTCCATTTGTAGATGTAATGACTACCATGATGGACGAAACTATTCCACTCACCACGGGCGAGTGGAAAGAATGGGGCAATCCAAATATAGAAGAAGAATATAATTACATGCTTTCCTATTCTCCCTATGATAATATAGAGAAAAAAGCCTATCCAAATTTATTGGTAACCACCGGCCTTCACGATAGCCAAGTTCAATATTGGGAGCCTGCCAAATGGGTTGCTAAGCTTCGCGATATGAAAACGGATAACAAGCTGCTCATCTTAAGTACCAATATGGATGCGGGGCATGGTGGTGCTTCGGGAAGATTCCAATCACTCAAAGAAGACGCGTTAATGTATGCGTTTGTATTTGATCTGGTTGGGATAAAAGAATAGTATCAGGTTTCGAGTTTAAAGTTTTGGGTTCATTCAAACTCGAAACTTTAAACCCGAAACTTCCTTACTCCAGTTGGGTCTATACCAAAATCAGTTTTACTGCGATTTAATGTTGGGTATGCCTTTGTAAACCACTTTGCTGAAAAGGGGTTGGATTTGCTGCCACGCACGGTGCTCCGGTCGAGAAGTATTTCATTCTCTCGATTTACGTAACAAAGATTAGTAGTTGGCAGAAGAGCTTTCTATTTACCTTGGTTATGTTCATTCCGGCTCCGTATTTCAAAAATTACGGCAAGCATCCCGCCATTAAAGCATTTGTTGATGGTGTAACAGCCGCAGCCACTGGTGCTATTGCCGGTGCTGTTCTTTTATTAGATAAACGAACATTAACCGATATACCAACTATATTAATTGCTTCAATTACTGCAGCATTATTGTTTAAATTTAAAAAACTATAAGAGCCGCTGGTTATTGCTGGTGCCACTTTAATTGGAATACTACTAAAGACATTACTATGAACCGAAAAAACTTTATTAAAACCTCTGCAATTATGGGTGCAACATTACTCCCATCAAACAATGTATTCTCACAAAATCTACAGGAGAGTGGCATGGACAAGCTCACAGACAAAGACGGAAACTTTGCTTTGCAATCTCTTCCGTATAGCGAGAGTTTTCTAGAACCCAATATGGATCAGGAAACGCTTCATTTACATTACACCTTTCATCATGGAGATGCCGTGAAAGCAGCCAACAAAGATTTGCAAATGGTGCGCAAAGCATTGGACGAAAATAATGTAGAGACGGTTGATTACTGGACAAATAAATTATCCTACCATCTCTCATCGCACATCCTCCACACCATTTTCTGGACAAACCTGACTAATAAAAAATCGGATCCTAAAGCTGAATTGCTAAAACAAATTGAAAAAGATTTTGGGTCGTACGATAAATTGAAATTGTTGCTCACCAAAACTTCAAAAGGTGTTGATGGAAACGGCTGGGGCATTCTAGGCTACCAACCCTACACTCAAAAACTTACGGTTCTTCAATGTGAAAATCATGAGAAGCTAACGCAATGGGGTGTAATTCCTATTCTTGTTATTGACGTTTGGGAACACTCCTATTATTTAAAATACAGAAACAGACGAGCAGAGTTTGTAGATAATTTATTACCAATTATCAATTGGGACAACGTTGCTGAACGATTTAATAAAGCGGTGAAAATTTAGAATTTCAAGTTTCGAGTTTAAAGTTTAGGGTTCATTCAAACTCGAAACTTTAAACTCGCACCTCGGCAATTGATTTTAGAATACGTTTCACAATTCCAGGTCCTTCATAAATAAAGCCCGTGTAAAGTTGAATCAAATCTGCTCCGGCTTCTAGTTTTTCAATAGCATCTTCGGGCGACATAATTCCACCAACGCCTATGATGGGGTAATTCTTTCCAAGTTTTTCACGAAGGTATTTAATTACTTCAGTAGATCGTTTTGCTAATGGCTTACCACTCAATCCGCCATTACCTATCGTTTCAATTTCAGATTTTAATGTTTGTAATTCCGCTCTAGAAATAGTTGTGTTCGTAGCAATTACACCATCGGTTGAGGTTTGAATTAATATCTCGACAATATCATCCAATTGTGTTTGTGTGAGGTCGGGCGCAATTTTTAGAAGCACAGGTTTATAAACTGGTTTAGCCTTGCTTAATTCAATTACCTGTTGCATTAATTTCTTCAACGGTTGTTTCTCTTGCAATTCGCGCAAGCCCGGTGTGTTGGGCGAACTTACATTAACAACAAAATAATCTACATGCTCATAAAGCGTTTCAAAACATTGGGCATAATCATCGAAGGCATTTTCGTTTGTCGTAATTTTATTCTTACCAATATTTCCCCCTACAATAATATCCGACTTTCGTTTCTTCAATCGCGCTACAGCATTACTTGCACCGCCATTATTAAAACCCATTCGGTTTATCAAGGCAGCATCATCGGGTAACCGAAATAAGCGCGGCTGTTCATTGCCCGACTGTGCTTTAGGCGTTAACGTTCCGATTTCAATAAAACCAAAACCAAAGCAAGCAAGTTCATCAATGAGTTTCGCATCTTTATCAAACCCAGCAGCAAGACCAATAGGATTTTTAAAACGGAGGCCAAAAATTTCTTTCTCAAGTTTTGGATTCTGATATTGAAAAATCGATTTTAGCAAAGACTGGAAACCCGGAACTTTACCCTTAAGCTGAAGAATACGAAATACAAGGTGGTGCACTTTCTCTGGCCCGATTAAAAACAGTAACGGGCGAATCACGTTTTTATACATGGCGCAAAGATAGAAGTTCTGAAAAAAACCAGCTACTTCTTTTTCTTTTTCAATTTGTTTGGAAACTTTTTAAACGATTTAATCACAATACCTTCCAACGCTCGCGCAGAATCTATAGTAAGTAGATCAATCTGACTTTCTGCAGACCATAATTTTGTTTTGTTATGCGTGTCTTGCACATCCAAAATCAAAAAACCTTGACGCGAATTGTGTGATATCGATCTGGATTGATCTAAATCTGCTCCACTTGAAGCGGATGCGCCACCCATTGGCCCTAAGTATTC
>JBBRFY010000209.1:0-7636 GCA_038241205.1 Cytophagales bacterium | reverse complement strand
ATGGCAATTATTGGGATATCAAGTGCTTCATGAGTAGTATACTCATAGTTGTAAAGAAACTTCAGATCTGCCCGAAGAATGTCTATTAGCAGACCTTGCATTTCGGCATTACCGATAGTACTAATATCCAGGTGTGGGTACAGTTGCACTAGCCTATCAATAGACAACGTATAATCTACCTGCTTTTTATCGTACGCTGTTAATCCAGAAGTTGACGAAATGAATAAGGTTTGAGGTAATGGTATTTTAGTTCTTCTTAATGCGCGAATGATTTCAAACGCCACCAAACCACCCATACTATGTCCCAAAAAAACATAAGGCTTATTAACCATTTTTGTAAACTCCGGCATTATATCATGTACCAATGATTGGTAATCCTCATAAGGCGTTTCTGCCAACCTTCGCCCTCTGCCTGGCATTTCAACCAGTACAAGTTCAATCAACGATTTATCAACATATTTTTCCCATCCATCAAATAGGGAAGCACTTCCTCCCGCATCATGAAAACAAAATACTCTGAAGGCTGCATCAGGATTTGATTCAGGAATAGTAAACCACGCATTGTGATTTTTATGAATATGTTTTTTTTCTGATGATACACCATTTTCATAGTGCTGGCTTGCTAACACGTTGTTGAGATATGCTGCATACTCTGCAATATTAGGATGAGACCAAAACATTCCTACAGGCAATTTCAGAAACACTTCTTTCTCAATGTGGTTTCGCAACTGAACTGCCATCAAAGAATCAACTCCCATTCCTTTGAATGACATTGTAGGTCTAATGCGACTTGGAGATGTCTTGATGATCTTCGCTACATGATGGGTGATCATTTCTATCAGCGATTCTTGCTTCATTTCTTCTGATGTTACTTCTGCATAGATTTCCAGAAATTCAGAAGAAGTCTTTTTATGATCAACTTTTCTTTTCGCAGGCATTCGTCTCACGGCTATTCCTTCTAAACCGGTGATGCTCATCACTTGGGTGTTGTCATAATTTTCAATCGTTATATCGGCACTGAAATTCCAGGTGTTATCATCACCCTTTTGTTTATGTAATGATTTAAAAAAAAGAAGACCTCTTAGTTCACGATCATACTTCACCGCGCCTTGCAATCCAAGTTGTCCAATTTTTGAGAATTTAACATCAAGGCAATTCCCCTCCTCCAGCAGCGTGTTTAACAGAACAAAAATAGGTTGAAAAAAACTGCTCATCAGTGCAGGATGTATTTTGTATTTATCTGAAGTGAGACGGATGTAATGATCGGGTTTAAGCGAAAATAAAATATTGGCAAAAGGACTGGATCCAATTCTATCTAGTCCGGTTAATTGTTGAAAATGCTTACCATACTGTTGGCCAATAGAATGAAGCAGATCATAATAATTTGCGCCATCGGAATAGGCTGGTGCGTGATATTCAATTTTTTCAAATACTTTCTGGTGGGAGGAAATTTCAGTAATACAACTTATAATGTTCCCTTCTGCGAGTTGCTCCCATTGGGAATCGGTCTTCATAAAGATGTAGACTTTTCCTTTTAGATTTTCGGGCCATGTTAATTTCACCTGTATATCGATGATCTCATTTTCAGCCAAGGTGAGGTAACGCGTGAAATCTAATTGTTCAATACGAATCGGTATAACGCCTTTAAAAATTTCAGTAATAGCTTCTAGTAAAATTTCAATGTGACAGGATATTGGTAGCTCAAGGCAATCATTAATAAAATGATCCCGCAGATAAGGAAATTTATTCAGGCTGATAGTTGACTCCCAGTAGTATGTATTGGAAGCGTTGGCCAGATTGATCGTATCACCCAATAAAGGAAATTTTGCTGAAGGTCCATTTATATTTTTCAATTCCTGCGACAAGTCCTCAATTTCAAAAGACTCTCGTTGAAAGGGATAGCAGGGAAGTGCCACATAAGGAATCGCAAGCGTATTAAAAAATTTATTCCAATCAACAGAATAACCTTTATTATAAAACTCTCCAAGATTTTTCATCATCTCTTCGTAATCATTTTTTTCCCTGTAAAGGGAAGAAAGTACTGTGATTTTTTTCTTATGAAAATCTGCACATTCATTGATTGCGTTAACCAATACCGGATGAGGATTCACTTCAATAAATATAGTATGTTGATCGTTCAGTAATTTTTCGACAACCGATGCAAATTGCACCATCCCCCTTAGATTATTTACCCAATATTCTGCACCCATATCCGTTCCAATCATCACCTTGTTTAGCACAGTGGAAATAAAAGGAATAGTAGTTTTTAACGGTAATACATTTTGGAGTTCGGAACGTAAAAAATCCTTTAGTGGATCCATCTGGGGACTATGCGAAGCAACATCAACTTTCACCAGTCGGCAGAATAATCCTTTACTTTCCTGATCAGCAATAACTTCATCAATAGAATTTTTGTCGCCAGCCAACACAGTTGATTTAGGACTGTTATTAACTGCTAAAGAAAGTTTACCCGGATATGAAGCCGCTATTTTTTCTGCATCTTCGCGGCTTAGCTCAGTTACGGCCATCGCGCCTCCTTTGCCGCTAACAGTTTTCATGAGCAGACTGCGTGTGCAAATTATTTTCGCGGCATCATCCAGTGTCAACGCTCCGGAAATAAAAGCCGCTGCAACTTCACCCATACTGTGTCCGACCACTGCTTGAGGCGTTATGCCCCAAGACATCCAAAGCCTGGCAAGTGCTATCTGCATCGCGCAGATCGCGGGCTGAATAACATTGATTTCGTTAAGTCTGCTCACGTCAGGAGTACCTTGAAGCTGTTCCAGCAAAGACCAATCAGTGTATTTATTGAAGGCTTTATCACAATCAAGAATAGTTTCTCTGAAAACTCTTTCTTTGATCATTAGTGCTCTACCCATTCCCAGCCATTGGCCACCCTGCCCTGGAAAAACAAAAACTATTTTAGGATTTTCAGTAACAGGATTACACGGTGTGATTTCTGATTCCTCTGCAACAAAATTTATGAGATTATTTAACAATTGGTCTCGATCATTTCCGATAAAAAGGTGTCGATGATCAAACTGAGTTTTGCGTAATGCAGTAGCAATGCACAGAGACTTCGCGGTGTCATCATCACTGTGCTCCAATTTATTAATATAGGCGCGTGCATAATCTCTTAGTGCATTTGCTGATTTGGCTGACAAAGGCAAACAATATCCTTTAGTTTGTTCCGGGCGGTAAGATGCTTGCTCTGTACGATATTCCTCCAACACCGTATGCGCGTTCGTTCCACCCCAGCCAAAAGAATTTATTCCAGCTTTAAATGTTTCACCGTTATGTACTGGCCAGCTACTGAGTTCTTTCTGGACTTCAAGTTTTAAATCATCAAATGGTATATTAATATTTGGGTTTCTGAAGTTCAGATTCGGTGGCAGCGCTTTATTCTTCATGGCCAATACAACTTTGATAAGACCAGCAATACCAGCAGTGGCTTCTGTATGTCCGATATTAGTCTTCACAGAACCAACCCGAAGTTTTGTTCCGTTACGGCCAACTCTAAAGAACTCTCCTAGGGCACGGGCTTCATTGGGGTCACCTAATTTAGTGCCCGTACCATGAGCCTCTACATAATGAACATCGGCTGGTGAAATGCCGGCCTCGCTATATACTTTTTCAAGCAGCGCTTTCTGACCTTGGATGCTTGTTGCAGCCAGCGTATCATTATATCCATTATTATTCACCGCTGTTCCGCGAATGATGGCGAAAATTTTATTTCCATCACGCTCTGCGGCTGATAATTTTTTGAGCAATAACACCCCACCACCTTCGCCCCGAACAAAACCATCTGCATCGTTATCGAATGTGCTGCACTTTCCGTTTACTGATAGCCCACCGAACTGCGTTAGTTCTATGTATTTATCGGGATCAAGAATATGATTTATACCACCCACTAAAGACAACTCTATTTCATTATTCAGAAGACTCTTACAAGCAAGGTGTAATGCGACAAGCGAAGCAGAACAACCGGTGTCAATCACCAGACTTGGTCCAGTAAACCCATTGCAAAAGATACTCTGTTGGCAACCACATTAGAAGACATACCTACTGCTGAATGCAACGTAGCGCGTGCATTTTTAGCTTTACGGTAATGTTCAAAGTCAGTCCAGATGTTACCAACATAAACCCCTACATTATGTCCCTTAACATGACTCAATGGTAGGCTTGAATTTTCGACTGCTTCCCAGGCAAGTTCCAACATGAGTTTCTGAGAGGGACTCATTTCAATGGCTTCCGCAGGAGAAATATTAAAGAATAAAGGATCAAAATCATGAACTCCACTTAACAAAGAAGCATGACGCTGATTGGTTTTGCGCTCAACGGAAGGATCAGAGTCGTAAAACTTCTCAAGATTCCATCTTTCCTTTGGTATTTCAGTAATTGTGTCTTTTCCATTTTTAAGCAAATCCCAGAATTCATCTAAGGAATTTGCCTTTGGAAAACGACATGACATACCAATAATAGCAATGGATTCTGTTGAGGGTTGGAGTACTTTCATATTGTGGTAAGGGTTCATCAAATTTATTCAACCCTTGCCATGTATATAATTTAATAAAGCGTAAAAGCTTACTGAAACAATGAGATCAAAGAGGAAGTCTGAAATCTACTTTATCAAAGGGAAATAAACAATCAACAATATTCCAACCCTCATATATGCTCGCTATCGGCAAATCTCTCTCGCTCATTTTAAGCAACATACCAATAACTGCTAAAAAACTTTCATTATGCATTCAATCTTACATTAAAATGCATCTCTCTTCTGGCTAATCTGGAGTATGACAACGGTCGAACTGCTAACAATTCATTTGCAGAAAAAGGTTTAACCATGTAAACCATATGCACCAATTTCACCGCCTTCAATTTTTTGATTGTTCACGAGCACCGGCAGGCGATATTAAAACTATTAAACCACCATAAGCATCGCCCTCGGACACTGTTCAAGGATTACTACTTTATACTCTTGGAAAGTTTAGGACAGCAAGCACGATTTAAACAAGTGAAGTTTAAAATCAAGTCAACGATTTTTCTTTTAGACTCTACCAAAATCAGTCTCTGCCTGTCCTTGTTTGATTGGGCCAAATACAAGACCGCGAAAGGAGCCGGGCAAAACAGCAGACAACAAAGGTGCATATTATTAACAGAATAAAAACCCAAACGGTAAGAGCCTATTCGAATACGGTAAAAATTTTCAAAACCTGCACGCTTTTCTGGAATTCGGAAAGAGCTTTCACAAATACCATAAGTTCATTAGGGCTTAAGTTTCCCGCTTGTCTTTTTGATAGAACTGTGTGTCAGTAACTTAGTGATTAAATTGTTATATAATGGCATTGCGTTATGTTAAGTAGCTTTGGAATCAGGGCCTTAACGGAATCTTCTTAGAAAGTTTTAGCGGTGGCTTTCAATAACTTAATCTTCATCGTGCTGGCAAAGCGATAGGGATCGAAGTGAAAATCCCGAAGTGTAATGGCAGGAGGGAAGACGGAATTGTAACGAAGAGCCCGGGCCGCAGGTATCGCCCTAATTCAATAGCGATTTTAATTTAAGATTTGCACACCTGGCTAAATTGTAAATTCAAAAGCATTTATTCCATTGGGGCAAATGACCATGTAATTCAAAAAAATTTTGCACCAAAAGAGCCTCAACGTATGCGGGTAAATCTCGATTTCTCCCTTCAAAGGTTACAAACCAATAGATATCTAAGGCATCTATATTTTCTTCCCTGCATTTAACTTCAAAAAAATCCTCTCGCCTTTGGCCGTTACATTTGTTGTTTATTCGGTCCCTCAGACTTTGGCCTTTGAATGTTCCTTCCTGTTGAATTGCTCCCGATTTTCCAATGTAAACTAAATCAATGTTACCCTTCGCCAAACGAAGAATGTAGTAGATACCTTTGAGGTTGGGCACATTCCTGCTTAATTCTAACAGGCAATCACCATTATAGGGTTAGCAGAAGATAAAGCATTTGTAATACAAGATTTGGTTACGGTGCGGAGAATGCGCGGCTTTTATTACTGATGCGAGCAACAACAATATTCTTCAGATCTCAATCGTTAAGCTATTTAATATGTTGCGGTTAGTTTAATTTCAGCCGCAACTATCTTAAAATTGCATGTATTTGTACAAATTAGTTTTTCAATTTTCTGATATTTGGGCACATAGTTCAACTTTAGTTAACCAAATTACTGCCACATAATTTGACGTACTTTGTATTTTCGGGAAAGCGGCAGCCATCGGTGGCTATTCCTTACGAAGTTTTTCGCGCGGCTTTCGCTTTTTAAATAATTTTTTTAGCTCTGCGCTGGGCTTAATGTCAGTTAGTAATTCGTTGGCAGTTTTGAGAAAACTGTACCCAGAATTCTGATTCGCGTCATTAATAAGAGAAAAATCAGACATCCGTTTAATCGCTTCTCTTAGATACAACTTAACAATCCCAGGCAGGCGTCCCAACAGAACGGCATAGTTTAAATCTTCCATGAGTACTTCGAACTTATCAGGGGTGACATTCTCATGGAAATATAATGGGTGAATTTTACCAGCCGTTGCAATCTCAATCAACTGCTTAAGGCTAGGGACGATACGGCCGGACTCATACTTGGAGAGTTGCGTGTTATCCATATCTAATTCCTGTGCGAAAGTCAATTGACTCTTCCCTCTATAAATTCTGAGTAAACTGATTTTTTCCCCTAAACTGAAAGTTTCCATAGTTGCAAGATGTGCCAAAAATAGCACCTAAAATGATATTACCTACCTTTATTTATTGGCATATGTGCCAAATCTATTGTTTGCTGAGTCTGATAGGCCTTAATTTCCAAGAAAAGAACTTGAATGGATGAGAATTTTCTTTTTGATAAATACATATCTGTCTTTAGGCTAGACCAAGAGGTTCTGTTAGATCTTTTGCACAAGAATAGGGAAATGAGAACTAGCATAGTTGCTCTAGTAAATACAAGGCGATTGAAGAGAAAAGAACTTGCCGCCATTTTAGGAATGACTGTCAAAGGATTGAGAGAAAAATTGCGAAGTGAAAATCTAAACTTTGAAGAATGTCGGGCATTGTTGGAGGCGTTCGATAGCCATGCTGCCAATGCAAGCGATGTAAAAGGAAAAGACTGCGATGATGGATGCTCTAATTAAATAGATGACTTCAATACTAAACCATATACATATGAAACAAAGGAAAACTCTGGTAGACCTTAAGAGAAAAGTGTCGCCTCAATCCATCCGAACAGTTACTAATCAATTAGACAGGAAAAGGGGATTGCTTTCAAAGCGCGTGGATTCAGCAAGGTTAAGGGATGCTGTGAACAAAATGATAAAAGCATATAGAGACAATAGGTTGGTGCGATCAAATTGGAATTCATTGCCGTCACTGTACACGAGCAAGTTGGACCGACTTGTTGACGCTAAACATCTTGCGGCTGTTAGAGAACTAAATTTTATTTATCGAAATATATTCCAACATTCCGATGTTGAGTTATACTATGCATGGCTCTCTTTTAAGCAGCATTTTAAGTCACCTGCCTGGCCCTACCTTTCATTAAAAGGATTTTCAGAGTTCCAACAGTCATGGCTGATTATTAATGAAACGTACAAAGATATTATTGCACCATGTCTTACA
>JBBRFY010000208.1:0-7701 GCA_038241205.1 Cytophagales bacterium | reverse complement strand
AACCCGCTCCCTTAAAAGATAAAGAAAATCCATTCGAAGCAATGATGTCCCGATTTCATAAGGCATCACAAATTCTTGGTTTGGAAGAGGAAATTTACAACGTGCTAAAAAATCCTGCGCGACAGGTAATTGTGTCGTTGCCTGTAACCATGGATGACGGTGCTATTAAAGTATTTGAAGGCTACCGTGTAATTCATTCTACTATTTTGGGGCCTTCAAAAGGAGGGATTCGTTTCGATCCACATGTAAATTTGGATGAGGTAAAAGCGTTGGCTGCCTGGATGACTTGGAAATGTGCCGTGGTTGATATTCCGTATGGTGGTGCAAAAGGTGGTGTTACCTGTAATCCTCGCGAAATGTCTGCGGGTGAAATAGAACGTTTAATGCGCGCCTATACGCAAGCGATGGCCGATGTATTTGGTCCCGATAAAGATATTCCTGCCCCTGATATGGGAACGGGCCCTCGTGAAATGGCGTGGTTGATGGATCAATATTCCAGAACGCAAGGCATGACAACGCACGCTGTTGTTACGGGTAAACCTTTGGTAATGGGCGGATCACTCGGACGCACCGAAGCAACCGGTCGTGGTGTAATGGTTTCGGCACTGGCCGCAATGGAAAAATTAAAGATCAATCCGTATAAAGCAACGTGTGCTGTTCAAGGTTTTGGTAATGTAGGTTCATGGGCTGCGCGCTTATTGAGCGAGCGCGGTTTAATAATTCAATCTTTGAGCGATCTTTCTGGGGCATACTTTAATGCCGATGGAATTGATATTGAACAAGCTGGAAAATATCGCGAAAGCAACAAAGGTTCTTTAGAAGGTTTTGGTGGTGCAGAAAAAATTACCAATGAAGAATTATTGACATTGCCGGTTGACATTCTGGTTCCGGCTGCCACTGAAGACGTAATTAGAAGTAGCAACGCATCAAAAATTAAGGCAAAGTTGATTGTTGAAGGAGCGAACGGACCAACCTCATCACGAGCGGATGATATTATTAATGAAAAAGGCATTATGGTGGTGCCTGACATTTTAGCGAACGCAGGCGGAGTTACTGTATCGTATTTTGAATGGGTGCAAAATCGCCTGGGTTATAAATGGACAGCAGATCGTGTTAACCGCAGGTCTGACCGGATTATGAAAGACGCTTTTAACAACGTATATAAAACTGCTCAAGAGTATAACGTGCCAATGCGCATTGCCGCCTATATGGTTGCCATCGATAAGGTAGCAAAGACGTATAAGTTCCGAGGAGGGTACTAAGCTAGTATTGAGTATTTAGTAGTCAATGTCGTTTCCTTAAGCTTCCATACCCTCTTCCTTTTGGAGAGGGCAGGGTGAGGTTTAAAAAAAATAAAGCTTAAGGAAACGACATTGATTTAGTAGTTAATATTTAGAATGGAGACGTTCTTCAAATCAAGAATGCGTTTTCCGATTTAAATGTTTTTTATTTTATCTTTGCTTCGGTATTTCGCAAAATGATATGGCGTGTTTTATAATTTAAATTCTGTATTCTAACTTCTGAATTCTCTATTCTAAATTCTTTTTCCCTATGACTATTCATCGCGAAGGCCGAACGTTACTTTTTGTTTTGTTGATTGTTCTGTTTGCGCTCAATTGGGCGGTGCAGCATTTCTTTCCGGCAAATAACATTGCGCAAAATGTTGTGATGGTTGCGAGCTTAATTTTTTACTTAGTCATTCTTCAGTTTTTTAGAATTCCAATTTTTAAAGTTGAGAAAAATTCAAAGTTTGTAATTGCTCCAGCAGATGGCAAAGTGGTTGTTATTGAAGAAACAGAAGAAACTGAATATTTTAAAGGAAAGAGGAAACAGATTTCTATTTTCATGTCGCCTGTAAATGTGCATGTTAATCGTATGCCCGTAACAGGTGTAATTCAATTTTTTAAATACCATGCAGGAAAATATTTAGTAGCATGGCATCCAAAATCAAGCACAGAAAATGAACGCACAACGGTGGTGGTTAAGATGGAAAATGGAACTGAAATTCTCTTTCGCCAAATTGCCGGTGCATTGGCGCGAAGAATAAAATGCTATGTAAAAGAAGGACAAGTTCTCGATCAGGGTGATGAGTTTGGATTCATTAAATTCGGATCGCGAGTAGATATATTTCTTCCCTTAGAGGCCAAAGTGGTGGCCACGATCAATCAGGTAACAAAAGGAGGAAAAACGGTAATAGCGGAATTATAGCGTATGCGTGCCCCTCATTATATTGGCATAATGGCTAAAATCGCTGTTTAAAAACATAATAATATGCGAACAACCGTTCTACGGCCGATCTTGCCTACCTTTACATGATTTAGTGATAGAACGGACTGCGAAAATAAATTATAATCATGGCGCTTTACAGTACTTTAAAATTCTCAAATACACGTCCCGATTTTTTTGCTACGTTGAATAAACGTGTGAATGATTATTTCAAATCGAATGGCATAACACGCCATGCAAATACAGAAATGGTTGTAAAAACTATTTTTATGTTCTGCTTATATTTTATCCCTTACGGTTTTATAGTGTCAGGTTCTTTTTTGAACCCATGGGCACTGTTGGGTTTATGTATGGTGATGGGGTTGGGTAAAGCGGGTATTGGTCTTTCTATTATGCATGATGCAAATCATGGATCTTATTCAACAAAAGGATGGGTAAACGATTTGATTGGCTATTCATTAAATCTGATTGGCGGTAATGCATTTAATTGGAAAGTGCAACACAATGTATTGCACCATACCTACACCAATGTGCATGAAGCCGATGAAGATATTAGTCCCCGTGGAGTGTTGCGCATGAGTCCAGAATCAGCATGGAAACCACTGCATCGTTTTCAACATATATACGCTTGGGTACTTTATGGTTTATTAACCTTTGTTTGGATTACAGCAAAAGATTATGCAAGAATTTTCCGATATAATAACGATGGATTGGTAGCGAAGATGAAGACTAACATTTATAAAGAATTTACAATTCTGTTTTTCTCAAAGTTGGTTTACTTCGGATACATATTAGTAATCCCTACACTTGTTTTGCCATATGCATGGTGGCAAGTGTTTATTGGTTTTTTTACCATGCATTATGTTTCAGGATTTATTCTCGCTATTATTTTTCAACCCGCGCACGTAATTGATGGAACACATTATCCTGTGCCAGATGTAGAAGGGAAACTTGAAAACAGTTGGGCGATTCATCAATTGCTCACCACTACTAATTTTGCACAACGTAGTAAAATTTTCAGTTGGTATGTAGGTGGTTTAAACCTTCAGGTAGAACATCATTTATTTCCAAATGTTTGCCATGTTCATTATCGTAAGATTGCCAACATTGTAAAGACCACAGCAGAAGAATTTGATCTTCCCTATAAATCATACGATACTTTTGCGCAAGCCATGGTGGCGCATGCTAAGTTGCTAAAAGAATTAGGACAACGACCATTGCAGGTTTCGTAAGGATGATTCAGTGATTTGTAAATTTTATTAAAATACCTTTTCAATTTAGAAAAGGTATTTTTTTGGAACGGCATTCTACCTTATAAGAATCGCAATCCAACTTTTGCACCCCACCACATTTTTACATTCATGTTATCTGTAGTGAAGGTTTCATCGTACACAAACTTTGGTTTGTATGAAGTAAACAGGTTAGTGTATCCATCATACGTTGTATCGGTTACGTACGCGTTTAATGTTACCCCAAACGTAAGCGCAAACTTCGGAAGAGGCTGAACTTCAAATCCCATGTAAAGTTTATTCAAAAGATTAACAGCAGGAGTGAAATTTCCTTTGCTAACCTGATTGGTTGTGACATCAAAATTTAGAGAAAGCCATTTTGATAATCGAGGTGCTGTACCAATTCCATAACCAACTGTCCAATATGGATTTTCAAAATCATCTGGCTTAATACCGATCGTAATAATGTTATGGAGAAGCGGTACGCCAGTGCGAAATGCAAGGTTTGTATAAAAAATTTCATCTGCCGAGATTTCAATTTTATGATAACCGTATTTTACAATACTGAATAACCCGAGCTGAATACCTTTCACACTATCCGCAATGTTGATTATTCCAATTTGCGTTCCATGAACATTTTTTGCGTAGTTAATAAATCCGGAAATTTGGGTTCCTGTTATTTTTTTGTGCGTAATGTTTGCAAAGGCTGCCACTTGAAACCCGCTGTATTCTTTCATCTGAATATTAGCAAGGCCGGCAAATTGCGCACCCTGCGATGATTCATTGTTAAAATTGAAAGCACCGGCTACCTGCATAGCATGTGCACTTCCACGATTGATGTTGAATGAACCTGCAGCTTGAAACCCATTTATCGACCCCATATTTAAATTGAAAGCGCCCGCTAACTGCCCATGCGCTACATCGCCTCGGTTGATGCTGAAATATCCAGCCACTTCAAATTTTCGAACACCTAATGCATAGCCGCTCACAATATTGAAGGAGTAATCATTAATAATATTTCCGCTAAGTTTATGATTGGTGCCAACAAAAGGAAAAAGTGAAACCTGCCACTTTCGATACAACGTGTCTTTGATATTTTCCATGTTTAAATCACGCGCTAATTTTGGCTGATTTGTAGATTGAATATAGGAAAGTAACGGAGGAAGTATTTCAACTTCTGTAGTGTCTTTCTTTAAATCACTTTCGTTTTGTAATGAGATTACATGGCGTTCTTCGGGCGTCAGCATGATGCTAACAAAAGAACTGACGCTAGCAGAAATAGAAATTACTGTATCTCGAAAATGACGTTTGTTAATTGAAATAAAATTTTGCGCATCGGGTTTATCAAAAATCAGTTTAAAAAATCCATATTGATCTGTGATTGCGGCAGTCAACGATTTTTTATCATAAACACTTACCGCTCCTATTTTTTCATTGGTATCCAAATTCACTACATATCCGCTAATGATCAATGGAGCGATGCTTCCCGTTTTGTTCGCTTGTGAAGCATTGGCTTTTGTAAGAATAATGTAATTACCTTTTTCTTTTGGTTGAATGGACGATCCCACTAAAGCGATAAGTACTTCGCGTAATGTCTTTCGTTCGAACGAGGTATTAATAACAGTGCTTACATTAACATTGGCCGGGTTGTAAGAAAACGTAAACTTTTCTTGTTTTGAAAGTTGGACTAATGCCGCATCTAATTTCTCGTTAACAAAGACTATGGAAACCTCACGTTCAAGAAGCGGTTTAACTTGTGCGTGCGTGGAGAATGCTGCAAAAAAGAGAATGAAAAAACTGAAGTAAAATAATTTCATAAGGGTATTTCTAGAAACTACCATTATCTTTTTCCAACCAGATAAAGGCATTGATGAGGCCGATAAAAAAATAGTTTTTAACAGTGCTCATACATCAGTACTGACAAACATTACCATCTAACATGATTTTTTCGTCTTGTTTGGTTACGGTCAGGTTAAGTGTTTCAGAAATAATGTCAATAATCGATTCGAGTGATTCGCCTTTAAAATCAACGGTGATGCGGCATCCGCGCAATTGTTCTTTTACCGTAACCAGTTTCACATTATACACCTCATTTATTTCGTCAATGATAGTTCCTAAATCAGTATTGTTAAAATGGAATATGTGGTTTTGATACGCAAGAATATTCGTATCGGTTTCAACAAGACGTGCAAATGATTTGCTAATCTTGTTATAGATACCGGTTTCACCTTGCTTTAGATATAATCCCTTATTATCGTTCGTGTAAAATCGTACCTCACCACTCTCCACAAAAACCTCAATGATATTATTTTGAGGATATGACTTTACATTAAACGTGGTGCCGATGTCTTCAATAATTACCTCTTGCGTTTCAATAATGAACGGTTTTGTTTCTTCGTGTTTTACATTAAAATAAGCTTCGCCAACCAACTTTAATTTTCTGGTTTTTTTACGGGGATTATACTCATACGCCAGTGATGATTTTTTATTCAGCACCGCTGTGCTGCCATCGGGTAGCGTATCCTTTACAACAGTTGTAGTAGCATGTTGTGAATAAACATCCACCGGCTTTGAGAGGAACTGCATAGCGTAATATCCAATACCCAACACCACAACAATAGAAGCAGCAATGCGGAGCCAGGTGTTGAAGTTTAAGGTTTGCGGTTTGAATTCTATTGTGCGCGTTTCTCGTTTTCCTAATTTAGATTTTACCTTTGCCCATGCGGCATCGGTATCAAATTGCTGCGATTCTTTGAGTGCTGTTGCCTGGTTGAAAATAGTATTTACCTGATCAAGGTATTTTGCATTCGCAGCATTTTCTGTTCGCCACGATTCAACAATAGCCCTTTCTCCAGTGGTAGCTTCGTGGGCTACATACTTTGCTAAAAGTTCATCAATATCGTTATCGTTGGTCCTCAATTGTTCAATTTAAAAATTCGTTCATCAACACCAATAACAGCGGCAGGTAATCCTTGAGTTGCTCGCGCATAATTTTCAATGCCTTGCCCATTTGGTTCTCCACTGTTTTTACGGAAAGGCTCAGATGCGCTGCAATTTCCGCGTACTTCAATTCTTCAAATCGACTTAACTTAAAGATGATGCGGCATTGCTCAGGAAGTTTTTCCAACGCTTTATGAATTCGTTCATCAAGTTCAGTTGCTAAAACTGTATTCGTTACCGATTCAACACTTCTTTCAGCCATCACCATTTCCGACTGCACATGCTTTTGTTTTATTTTTTCGTGTTTAATAATGTTAAGACACGAATTGCGCACCATGGCGTATAGGTACGGCTTCATTGCCGTGCGAATTTCTAGCGTATTATATTTTTCCCAAACCGATAAAAAAGTTGACTGCACTACTTCTTCGGCCTCGTCCCGATCTTGGGTAAAGGTGTAGGCGTAATTACATAGAGGTTGGTAAAACGTTCTAAAAAGCATTTCAAAAGCAGTTAAGTCGCCATTTTTCAGCGTATGTGTTTGCTGTTTCTCGTGTAATTCCAATGCTTTTCTTTTCTGAACATCGAAATTTACAGCTTTCTGGCTATGTGTTAAGACAATTGAGAAAAGTTTTACCCCTATGCGCAAATCATAATCTTATGTTGTTAAGTTAGTGGCAATGCCGTGACGAAAAAGTGATAGATTTACAGACAACATCTCGTTGACAAATATGAATCATTTAAGTGCCCACCGCACTGCAACAATAAAGATTCACCCCATCGCACAAAGCAAGAGTGTGGCAGTAGCTTCCAAAACACATCCCATGCACACGCTACTTCCACACACTTACTTTACCCATACTCAAGTTTCAATATAAAGTTACGAGTAAGATTAAATTGGCGATAGCTGAAGATCATAAACCATTTAGGCAAGAAATTGAAGTAATTTTCATATATGGAGAGGGTTAGTTTGTGACATGGTCCAGCATTGCATATCGAATTTAAAATAATTGGATAGTAATACAAAACACGAGGATCAAATTGTTTTGTGTTTTGAATAAAAAAGTCTATCCTATTTTGGGCGACCGTTATTTCTCTCCCATCAAATTCAATGAGCGAAAGGAGCCTTCGAGAGAAGGCATCATCACCAGTATGTTGAAGGTCATCTTGAAGGACTTCATTGCGTAGTCTGTTAGTCAAATTAGTTGAATCAATGCATTGTAGATTCAAGATAGTGTAGTCGCCCTCATTTGTATTGTAAAAATGCGAACAACGATGAGAAAGATTATTAAAATAAATAGATGAGTAT
>JBBRFY010000207.1:0-7723 GCA_038241205.1 Cytophagales bacterium | reverse complement strand
TGTTTTTCCGGCCTTATCATTCCACGTTAGAATTTTGATTGCTGAATCGGCATTGATGGGTCGGGATAAATCCCAGACTTCACCACTTACTTCAATTGCCAATGAAACTCGTGCTAATCCTTCGCTTATGCTTGACGCAATTTCAGAACCTTTAACACCTTGGGGATATTCCCGAACACTTCCATCTGGAAGAGAAATTTTTACATTCATACTGCTGGTTGAACTAAACTACAAAATTAATTCAGGTGGCAAATATGCACTTTTCAAACCACTAAAACACAACATTGACACTTAAAGTGTAAACTGGAATCCAAAACGAACACCAAACTTTTTCGCATCCGGATTATCAAGGTAGGTCGTGCGATGAACAAACTCTACTCTCAAAAATTTAAAAATATTTTCTACACCATACCCCAATTCAACATATGGTAAATTCGATCTAAATGTACTGATCGGATACGTGGGCGTTTTTCTATCCGACAATTCCAAAGCGTTCAAATATAAATTAGCGTCACTAATTGATCCGTAAACTACATTAGCAGAGGCTGTCCATCGCCATTTTAATTTTCGCATGAGCGGAATACGGTTTAGAAAAAGTCCTTCAAAATGATGCTGATATTGAAGCGCTACTGAGCGATCACTAACAAATTCGCCATAGCGCATTAAGTTATATACTGCAGAAGAATAGATTGGTGTTTGATTGCCTATGTGCATGGTTAAAAGTGGATACGGTATTACGCCCTTTACATAATCTCCGGTAAGGTTCAAATATCCAACCCCGAGCGGCCCCATGCGCAAGCGCTTATTAAAACTCAATCGAAATTTCTGATAATCGAAGTCGCTGTTAAATATGCCACTTGCGCCCAATACATATCGAAAGGTAATGACCGGCCAACGCGTAGTACCCAAACTTATGCGATCGTTATCGTCTTGCACAAACAATTCATCGCGTGCGTAGCGCGACTCGAAAATAAATTCAGAGTTTTGATAACGCTGAAGTATATCGCTGGTAGAAGTATCTTCCGGATTCGCATAATATCCAAAATCATACGTGGGCGTAAAAGTTGAATACCGAAACCCTATACGTTGCGAAAATCCTTTAAACAATTCGCGTTTAAAATCGGCTCTAACTTCCTTAAAATAATATCCGTTTCTAAAGGCACCAAAACGCTGTGATGCTTGTAGTAAAAAGTTGTCGCCAATATTATCATCTTCCAAACCAACGCGTCCAATATCACTTCGAGCTTTAAGGGTTAGGGTTGTCCATCGCTTTCGAGAGATGATATTTTGAACATACCCCAGGTATTTAAATTTTTCATCTTTGAAACCATAACCCAACTGTGCGCCAATAACCCACTTGTTGCTAAACTGTAGATTGGTTTTAAAACCGGGTTGAATGCGAATACCTTCAATGTTGTTAACAGCAAGTATTGAAACATACGGACCAATGTCAATTTTACCTGCCGAATAATATCCGCCTACCGCAATTTTTATAATGTCAGTATAGGTACGAATTACCGGAATGGTTTGAAGTGTATCGATCATCTTATACACATTTTTCTCGGTGGTGCTTAATGGCTCGTGTCGCAGGTTATCCCAATATTCGTCACTCTCGTACAACCTTGCATCTTCCGCCATCATTATCGGTTGCTCGTAGAACGATACTTCGTAAGGCTTATTGATTACAAAATTTCTGTTTGAGGTGTAGAACTTGGCCAACATCCCTGCCTGTCCATTGTTCACTTCACTAATATCAATCAACAATCTATTCTTTGAAGGTAGCCATGCGCCTTCTTCAGTTCGTGCAAGTTCTTGTTGAATTTTTATTTTCTCCACAAAATTTAAATTGGCTTGCTTCCCTATGGTGGCATCAATTTGTCGAAGCGCATAGCCCTCGCGGGTAATCCACATGGTGCCAATAAACGCTAAATCTTGTGGGCTTCTGGGATAAAAATCGAGACGATAGCAATAGTCATCACCGATGTAAAGACTATCCATTAAATCATATTCATAATACAATCGCCCACCATCGGCAATGGGAGAAATAAATTCTTTCGAAACAATATTCAACCAGTTCTGATAGAAATTATATTCCTGAAAAGAAGAGCCCACCAATTGCGTTACCAACGTTCCATCTTCAACACCAACGCCCGTTATTTTTGAATTGGAAATGTTTTCAAATTTTAACTGTGGGTTATCGCGGTAGTATATTTTTGAAACGCTCTCCGTAATTAATAAAGGTAATATCGGTTTACCATCTTCACCTGCAATGCGATCGATGCTATCGAGCACATTGGCGATTTTTTTCATGATCTTTTTTTGTCTGAACTTTTCCGAAATGTTATCTACGTCTATTTCAATCTTGCTATAGGTATCATACTCATACGCTGTAAGCTTTCGCTTATCGTTTTTATTTTTATTGTCGTTTACACGTTTTAGAATTTCGAATGCAGGGTTTATGCCAGGCCGCACAACCACTTCGTCTAATTGCTGAGTATCTTCCTGAATCTGAAAATCAATAGTTTGTGAAATACCTTTTACAATTTTTTTATGCTTCGGTTTGTATCCAATGTAGCTGACAAAAATTGTATCTCTCGGGGTTGATGTAGTGATTAGGTAATTGCCATCAAAATCGGTTGTCGCGCCAATGGAGGTTCCTTTAAACACAACGTTGACAAACGGTATCGGGTCACCGGAATTAGCATCTGTCACTTTTCCTTTCACAGTAGTTTCTTGCGCGAAAAGGGCAGCAACAGAAAATAGCAAAAAGCAAATAGAGAGAACGTGCTTCTTGGTAATTTGGTAAGCAACAGGTACAATAAGCACAAACAAGAGTTTAAGTTTTATTATCGTTCCTTAACACGTGTGCATATGGAGACGACATTGTTTTACGTTTCAAAATTAAGCATTTAACCACTAGAACGGGTAGATGGTTTCATTCTGCTACCTATTTAGAATTTCTTTTTCGCCTAAAAAACGAGGTGCAGTATTTAAAATGTACAAGTCTAACACGGCTTTGCTTCTGGCAAAATATTCGCGTATGCGTACCTTCAATGAAGATTCTAGGGCTGGCTCATCGGCTACCATGGCCACAGCATCGATATTATAATATTTACCTATAAACACGGCACGATAGCTATGAAAGGTTTGCGTTATAATGATGAGTTTTTCTTGTCCGAAAATCTTTTTGCTTCTAACAATCGAATCCAATGTTCGAAGGCCTGCGTAATCAAGCGTTATGGCCGTGGCCGGAACACCTAATTTGATGAGTGCCTTCTGCATTTCCACTGGCTCATTATAATAGACCGAACGATTATCGCCACTCAAAATAAAATTATCAACCTTACCAGATTTATACAGTGCGGCCGCCATATCAATTCGCATTTGAAAAAATGGATTGGGCTTACCGTTTAACAATCGATGGCTTGTTCCCAATACAAGTCCGACTCGGTGATTAGGCAATTCTGCATTATCAAAAAAAACGTTAGCCTTTGTGCTTTGAACAACCCAGATGTTACTTAAAATAAAGAAAGCAACGATGGATAATACCGTAAACAGAATAATTTTCTTCAGCAGACGCATCAAAAGTAATATAGAGTAAAGCTGAGGTAAAGTTATCGAATTGTGCGAATAAATTCGCGTTCAATTAAATCGGATCGCTTTACAATCTTTCGATACCATTCTAATTGAATACGCTCCCTCTCTTCCGCACATAGGCCATATTCATTTTCAGATGCGTGCAATCGCGTGATAAGACTGCTCAGACAAATGGCAACACTAGCCGATATGTTCAAACTCTCTGTAAATCCGAACATCGGTATTTTTATTTTCTGGTCAGCATGAAGCTGAGCGGTTTCCGATACGCCATGAAGTTCGTTGCCAAAAACCAAGGCCAGCTTGCTTTCATCAATAGGAACATCGTGAATCGAAATACCTTGTTCTGAAGGATCGGCTACCAGAATTTTATAGCCTTCACTTTTTAATTTAGTAAAGCAATGTAGTGTGGCATCGCCTTCTTTCGGTTGATGATGAACAATGTTAGTCCATTTATGTGCGCCCTTTAGCACTCTTCTATTAACAGCGTATTTACTTTTGTCTTCAATAACATGCACATCTTGTAAACCCATGCATTCGCATGTGCGAATAACAGCACTCGAATTTTGCGATTGATAAATGTTTTCTAACACCACGGTAACATGGCGCGTTCGCTCATTCAATACCTTCTCTGCAAATTCTTTCTTATGATCGGAAACAAAACGCGATAAATGTGCGAGAACTAATTTCTCCTGTTCAGTCATAGGTATTTCCTTTCTCTATCTGCAAGCGAGTAAAAAGGTTTGGTGTCATTTAAGTATTGAAAATAATTTAACCGAAAGTTGAAATCGCTATCAACGAACAACAAACAACCAACAACTATTAAAACGCTAATTCCAAAAACCTTCTTTACTGTTAAAGGTAGGACACGGTATAAGTCTGTATTTCTGCTTTACACTTCTCTTTACAGGCTTGGAAACAAATTGATACATAATGGCAATCTCGTGTGCGCCACCCGATGCAGTTTGCAACTCCGATAAGGTAAAGTCGTAGCTATAGCCCACCGTGAGGTTTTTAAAATACAACCCAAGGGTAAGCACAAGTGCATCTTGCGCTACGCTGTTGATAACTGTTTTTTGCCACGGCTTGCCTCTATACCAAACACCAATCGAAACCGGATCGATGTGATAGTTTAAGCCTATATCAAATTGCGAAAAGGTATTTCCCTGCACTCTGTAAATAAGCGAAGGCGTTAAGTAATCGACACCGCTTGATCCTGCTCTTGGATTTCCACCACCAAGCGGAATTTTTAATCCGGCATGGAAAGTAGATTTCATACCCAGGCGACTTACATCATTTAAAACTGAAAGGTTGGGTCTATTGATGTGCGAGAATGCAGCACCAAACCAAAACATCTTGCTGTAAATTAAAAAACCCGCGCCAAAATCAAAATACGATTGGCTGCCTAATTTTTTCACAGCATCATCAATGGAAAAATATTGATCGCCTTTTTGATATTCCAACCCATCGCCTAACCGAAGCTTGCTACGATCAAGACCATTGGTGCCATAACCAAAACTCAACCCGGGAGAGAAAACAATTTTCTTTGACAGTTTTACTTTGTATGAATATAGAAGACTCGCGGTGGTTGTTCTCCATCCTGCCGAACCCATTTTATCAGTAGTGGCCATTAATCCAAAACCACTGCGCAGTTCCGGAACAAAAATATCGTAAGATGCAGAAAATGTTGAAAAAGCCTGTGGCAAACTCGGCCATTGAATGCGATGATTAAAGGTAGCGCGTTGTTGAGGCGTTGTTCCGGTAAAGCCGGGATTTAAATACAACGGTGCCATGTAATACTGCGAGTACTGAGGATCTTGCGCAAAAGCAGCTGACACAATCAGCAGTAGTAACGCTAGCGTTGCTAAATATCTATGTGGTATGCAATTGATTTTCAACATTCTTTTTTAAATTATCGAATTAAGGTTACATCCCCTATCTGTGTCGTTCGTTGATCATTCGAAAGACGTAACGTCAATTTGTAAACGTATACACCTGCAGGCATGAGTACACCATTTCGGTCGTAGCCATCCCAACCTACATTCTTATCCTTGCTTTGGAAAATTAAATTACCCCACCGATCAAAAATTGTCATTTCAAATTCTTCCACGCCTTTTGTAATCGGTATAAACACATCGTTAAAAGAACCTCCTCCGGGTATTCCGCCCGTTGGTCCATTGGTATTGGGCGTAAAGGCATTGGGTATGCGTGTGAGGCCACCATCTTTCGCAGTGATTACCTGCTGCGCGGTGTCGTAACATATTAAATCGCCATCAATAATACCATCGCCATCAAAGTCTTTTGGGCCGTGGTTAAAACCAGCCACGAGCACAACGGTATATTTACCCGCATTGGAATATAAGAACGTTGGTTCCGCCAGCATCGATGTTTCACCCGCGCCAGAATCCCAATCGTACTGATTGGCGTCTGATGAACGATTAGTGATGATCAGTTTCTCATCGGGCACAAACAAGGTAGGTGGTCGTGCTTCAAAGGAAGCAAACGGCACATCAAAAATTTCAATTGGCGTTGCACTGTTATCCGCTTGTTTAAACTGCCCAGTAATGGAGTTCGTTGTTTTAAATTCGATTACATAAACACCCGGAGATGCTACTTTAAACGTTGGCAAGCTATCGTTCGAAATTAACAACGGTCTTGCGTCATTTACCTTTCGTAATTTCCATTCGAACAAATCGCCCGTACCTTTATTTTCGGTAATCATAATGTTGGTTGGGAAACACGCTGCCTGCGGCATGTACTTAAAGGCGGCTTGAAGTTCAGGTAGTAAAATATAAATCGTCAAGCTGGCATCACTTCCACACATTAATCCACGAGCCTCTGCTACGGTATTGGTTACGGTAAGCGTAATTAATTTTTCGCCAATAGAAGTGTATTTTATTTGAGGTGGCGTAATGCCATTAAACGTGCTTGGTATTGACCCGGCATCAAACTGCCATTCATATCGAAAATCAATAGGATCTTGTGGAACGGAAGTATTAATAACGTTAGCAAAAGCGTTTCCACCAATGTATTTGGTTACTGATGTGGTGTCAACACCTGCAGTGATGCCTCGATGAACAATAACCGGCAAAACAATTTCATCCTTGCACGAACCATTGTCAACCTGATATACCAATTCATAGGTAACAACGGCTGGGCTTGTGTTGGTGTACACAAAGGGTTGTGTTGATGCGGATGAAAAATTTCGTTCTCCTAATACTTCATTTGGATCACCACCTTGTGTGCGATAGAACCAACGGTGATTTGCATTTGCGGCAAGTGTAGAATTTATGTAGGTAACGGTTTCACCACTGCATATCTCATCTTTGTTGGCCACTAGATTAATAAAGATGTTGGGTGAAATCGTAACATTTTGTGGAAGCGATTGATTTTCACAATTGATACCCGTTTCGGTACTTCTGGCTTTTAACGTTACCGGATACTTAGTATTACCAGAAACGTTCACACTGGTGAATGGATGTTCAAAACTAGATGGTATTGGAGTCGTACCCAAAATCTCTGGAATAATGAGATCTGTAGTGCCGTCATTAAACGACCATACATATTCTACTTTAGGATAACGTATATAGCTGAAGGTAAAAATACCACCGCTACATTTTGCTTCCGCTGGCGCAATACTAAAAGTAGCATCCATGTTGATCATAATTGGTGTAACCGGAGGCGGATACGAAACAGGCTCGCAACCATAAAAATCACGAAGGTGTGTAAGGGTAAATGTTTTGGTTGCATTATAGTTTGATATCGGCACCGGGCGACTCTCAGAACCAATCAAGCTTGTTGTATTTGTTCCATCAAAGTAATCAAAGAAGTAAGGTGCCTGCCCATTTGAAAATTCGAAGTCAAGAATAAACGTTTGCCCTTGACACACTTGAGGAGGTGCATCCAAAGTAGCTACTGGTTTCGCGTGTACCACTACTGTAAATACATCTGTCTCTTCTGGTAGGCATGTTGCCGCAGCAAGCGTTGTGCCTGACGTTACAGACCGTTTGTAAAACATCTGACTGGTCAATACGGGTGGATCATAGGTATTGCCCGTGCTTGCACCTGATGCCGGAACAAACAGTACGTTGTCACTTGACTCAAACCATTGAAAGAAGTATCGGTTTAT
>JBBRFY010000206.1:0-7770 GCA_038241205.1 Cytophagales bacterium | reverse complement strand
GGCGATTTGCATGGAGGAAATTTAGTGAAGGCCTTACAACGTCATGATGCCAATGCAAAGCTTCGTGGCTTTGGAGGCGAGAATATGCAGAATGCCGGAGTAGCGTTAGAAGTTCATTATCAGGATTTAGCCTTTATGGGCTTGTGGGAAATTCTAACCAACCTTTCTAAAATCTCGAAATATATTAAGCGATGCAAAGCGGATATTATTCAGTTTAAACCTGATGTTATTATTCTTATTGACTATGGAGGTTTTAACAGACGCATCGCCAAGTTTGGAAAGAAAAATGACATTAAAGTTTTTTATTACATCCCACCAAAAGTGTGGGCGTGGTACCAAAGCCGAGCCTTGGAATTAAAAGCCAATGTTGACCGCATGTTTGTTATCCTTCCTTTTGAAAAAGAATTCTTCAAAAAATTTAAATGGGATGTTGATTATGTAGGTAATCCGGTACTTGATGCAGTAAAAACGCATCAGCCGAGTTCTGATTTCCGAATCAAAAATCAAATTAAGTCTGATGATTCTGTTGTTGCGTTACTTCCGGGAAGTCGCAAGCAGGAATTGAAATCGATAATACCGTTGATGGAGAAAGTTGTTAAGAAGTTTCCTCAATATAAGTTTGCTGTTGCTTCAGTTAGCAATCTCGATCAAAGCATGTACGGTGAATTAAGAAATTGGCCGAACGTGAAATTTATAATTGAGGATACCTATAATCTATTGCTAAATGCAAATGCCGCAATTGTTACCTCTGGAACAGCTACGTTGGAAACAGCGTTGTTTCGAGTGCCTCAAGTTGTTGTCTATAAGACGAGCGTTGTTTCGTATTGTATTGTGAAGATGCTAATTAAAGTACCCTTCATTTCACTCGTCAATTTGATTATCGGAAAGCAGGTTGTGAAGGAAATGATTCAGCACGATGCAAATGTAAAAAATGTGTCTGCTGAACTTAGTTTGTTGTTGGAAAACCAAACGTACCGACAAGGTATTTTAGATTCGTATGACAATCTGATTAAAATTCTGGATACCGGTTCAGCTTCGGAAAATGCAGCGAACCTTATGGTGAAATACCTCAGAACTGATGCGAACAAATAAATCGTACCTCGTAATTCGTACCTCGTAAATTTCCTTACGCTACTTTCAATTTACTGTACTGCGACTTATTGAATTTTTCTTCCGCGTAAGCGCGATTGATAACGAGTTTATCTTTTGTTTTTTCAGAAGGTAAATCAAACATAGCATCGTTAATGATGGGCTCGCAGATGCTGCGTAAACCACGCGCGCCAAGTTTAAACTCCATTGCTTTCTCCACAATAAAATCGAGAGCTCCTTCTTTGAACTCGAGTTCGATATCTTCCATATCGAACAGTTTCTTGTATTGTTTTACAAGCGCGTTTTTAGGTTCTGTAAGAATCTTACGAAGTGCTTCCGGATCAAGTGGATTTAAAAATGAAACGACAGGTAATCGTCCGATTAATTCAGGGATCAACCCAAAGCTCTTTAAATCTTGAGAGGTAACGAATTGCAGTAAATTATCTTTATCAATAGCACCAGGATGAACGCCATCATGCCCAGCGCTAAATCCTAGTGGGCGTGTATTTAATCGGTTAGCAATAAAGCGTGTAATCCCTTCGAAAGCCCCACCGCAGATGAAAAGAATATTTTCAGTATTTACAGTAATCATCTTTTGATCCGGATGTTTACGACCACCTTGAGGTGGAACGTTAACCGCTGTGCCTTCTAATAATTTCAACAGCGCTTGCTGCACACCTTCTCCACTCACATCGCGTGTAATAGAAGGATTATCTGATTTGCGTGCGATCTTATCAATCTCGTCAATGTAAACAATACCTCTTTCAGCGGCCTCTACATTATAATCTGCTGCCTGTAGCAATCGCGTTAAAATACTTTCTACATCTTCGCCTACATATCCCGCTTCTGTCAATACAGTAGCATCGGCAATACAGAAAGGAACCTGAAGAAGTTTTGCGAGCGTTTTAGCAAGATAGGTTTTACCAGTACCTGTTTCACCCACCATAATGATGTTCGATTTTTCAATCGTTACATCGTTATCGAGCTTACGTTGGGTCAATCGTTTAAAGTGATTATAAACGGCAACGGCCATTACCTTTTTGGCTTCGTCTTGGCCGATAACATATTCATCTAAAAACTTCTTGATCTCACGCGGCTTAATCAACTTGAAGCTTGGAGAGATACCTGCCTCCGTTTTACTTTTCTTTTCTTCTCCCAATATTTGATTTGCTTGTGTAACACACTTATCGCAAATATGGGCGTGTATGCCTGAAATCATCAGGTCTACATCTTTCTTACTTCTGCCGCAAAAAGAACAGGTAACTTCTGCCATAATTTAATTAGTCATTTATCAATGGATCAATGTGCCGATTTAGATGCGCCACAAGAATGACAAAGGTATCATTTAATCAGCACATTGACACATTGATAATTAGCACATTACTTCAATTTCTTACGTTCTAAAACTTCGTCAATAAGGCCATACTCCTTTGCTTCTAAAGCACGCATCCAATAATCGCGATCAGAATCTTTCTCGATTTTTTCATACGGCTGACCACTGTGATTTGAAAGGATGCTATACAGATCCTTCTTTACCTCTAACGTCTGACGAAGGGAAATTTCCATATCCGAGGCCTGACCTTGCATGCCACTCATGGGTTGGTGAATCATGACACGAGAATGCGGAAGGCTTGAGCGTTTCTTCGCTGCACCCGCAGTAAGCAATACCGCAGCCATTGACGCTGCCAAACCAGTACAAATAGTAGCTACATCCGGGTTTACATAATTCATAGTGTCATAAATACCTAAGCCGGCATAAACAGATCCTCCCGGACTGTTGATATACATAATGATGTCTTTCTTTGGATCGGATGATTCCAAAAATAAAAGCTGAGCGGTGATTAAATTTGCAATCTGATCATCTACTCCCATGCCAAGGAAAATAATACGATCTGATATGAGACGAGTGAACACATCGATGGCTCTAAAATTTCCGGGACGTTCTTCAATAACATATTGAGTCATGTTGTCAATACGTTGTGCGTAGCTGTCAATGGTATTGCCGCTCATGCCCAGATGATGCACGGCATACTTTCTGAATTCGTTGTTGTTGTTCATATTTTGTTAAAGTGATTACGTATATAGTTGGATTGAAATTATGGTAATGCTAGCGATCCAACGTCATAATTCCAATCCTTTCGTTACTAAACCTTTTAAAAACGAAAATGGTTTTGGCTCCAGTAATTTCCAGAACTAAAACCATTGACGAAATAGTATTGAATTTTATTGTGATTACGTCCGCAGTCCACTGTCGACAGTCGACTGCGGACACTTTTAATGTTTGTGCTCCTCTACAATCTTCTTGAACTCATCCACCGTTACCTTCTTTTCATCTACACTAATATTCTCGCGAACGTGTTTCAGAATTTTCTCTGTGCGTAATTGATTGTATAGACGCATAAAGTTTTGACCGTTTTCATTTTGAAGGTAATTGTCGGCAATGCCATCAAGCTTGTCAGCAATTTGTTCGGCAAATGCCTGGCCGCCAAACTGAGCAATGATTTGCTCTTTTGCTTTCGCACGAACCTCATTTGCATCAACGGCAATTTTGTTATCTTCAGCTATTCGGTTCTTCACCAAATCCCACTTTAATCCTCGCTTATAAACCTCGAATTCTTTTTCTAAAACAGCATCTGTAATTTGTCCTTTTCCGGTTGACTTCAACCAGGTTTTTAGGAAACCTTCCGGTAGGTTAATTTTTGTATTTTCTACGAAGTAATCTTCAATATGATGTTCAAAAAAATGATCGGACTCGCGATTATAATTCTCTGCAATCGTTTCTTTAATCTTCGCTATAAATTCTTCTTCTGTAGTAACAGCATCCTTTCCAAATACGCGATCAAATAATTCTTGATTGAATTCTGCTGGCTCAGGGCGACTAATCGTGTTGATCTTTAGAATATACTGACCCTTAATCCCTTGCGCTTCTGCTGATGACAGGCCAAGAAGTTGCTCGGTAAGATTACGATCTGCAAATATTTTTGTAATGTCGAATTCTACTTCGTCTTCTTTTTTTAAACCTAAAAATTTTTCTTGTTCCTTCTTCTCGATTTTTTCTACTTCAACGAAAGCATGCTCGCGTTTGAAATCTCCTTCTTTAGCGCGAAGCTCACCGAAGAGATTGTCTTCACCTTCACTGGTTTCAGGATAGGTAACTTTGCCAAAACGTTTCTTCAAATCGGCAACAGTTTGATCAATTGTTTTGCCGTCAACTTCAATCGCGAACGATTTTACTTTAGCCTTAGCAGAAAGATCATAGGTAAAATCATCCACCATGCCGATTAAATATTCAAAATCGAAATCCGTTTGCGCATCCCAGTCAATGTTTTTTGCAATTTCTTGGTTCGGTATCGGATCACCCAAAATTTTTAAATTGTTTTCTTTTATGTAGTCTGATACTTTTTGTGAAAGCAAATTGTTAATCTCTTCAACAAGAATAGACTTACCATACATTTTCTTAATAACACCACTTGGAACCTTACCCTGACGGAAACCTTTTATGCTGGCTTTACGAGCATAATCTTTTAGTTTTTCTTCAACGCGTGGTTGATAATCACTCTGGGTTAATCTAATTTTAATAGTACCTTCAGTGTTATTCTTTTTGTCAAGTGTTATTTCCAAAGCTTAAAACATTTGTTGGTTTACCAGATAAATAAAACCCTCAATATCCGTTTAAATAACGAACATCGAGGGTTCTTAATGGTGCGGATGAAGGGACTCGAACCCCCACGCCTTTCGGCACCAGATCCTAAGTCTGGCACGGCTACCAATTACGCCACATCCGCAAAAGGAGGCGCAAATTTATAGAATATTCACAAATAAAGAATAGTTTGGGAAGGTATTACAAAAAAACTCATTTTAGATCCTGAGAATTACTCAAGAAGTTGAAATGAGTAGCAAATACAAAGAAAATAAATAATCGATAATGGTAATAGATACCGAACTGGAGAAGAAAGAGATCATTAACCGTTATAGAAGATTGCTGCGCAAAGCCAAGCCTGTGCTGAACGATGGGGACGCCAAACTCATAAAACGAGCATTTACAATTTCATTAGAGGCGCATAAAGACATGCGCAGGAAATCGGGTGAACCCTTTATTTTTCATCCGCTTACAGTAGCCGAAATTTGTGTTGAAGAAATTGGCCTGGGCACAACGTCCATCATAGCAGCGCTTATGCACGATGTGGTGGAGGATACCGATATAGAATTAGTAGACATTGAGCGCACCTTCGGCAAGAAAATTACCCGAATTATTGATGGCCTAACCAAGATAAGAGGTGTTTTTGAATACGGAACTTCCCAACAAGCGGAGAATTTCAGAAAGATGCTCTTTACACTTTCTGATGATGTGCGCGTAATTCTTATTAAGCTGGCCGATCGACTGCATAACATGCGAACGCTGGAGAGCATGCCGCGAAACAAGCAATTGAAGGTGGCGAACGAAACCATTTACCTATATGCACCGCTAGCACATCGTCTGGGATTAAATGCCATGAAAACGGAGTTGGAGGATCTTTATCTTCGTTTCACGGATAAGGATATTTATAACTCCATTGCGAGAAATATTGATGCCACAAGGGTGACACGATCCAAATTTATCAGGCAGTTTATGGTGCCGATTGGCGATGAATTGGACAAAATTAAAATTGAGTATGAAATAAAAGGAAGACCAAAATCCATTCATTCTATATGGAATAAAATGCGAAAGCAGAATATTCCCTTCGAAGAGGTATTCGATTTGTTTGCCATCCGCATCATCCTTGATACGTCTGTAGATCAGGAAAAAGCGCTTTGCTGGCAAGTTTATTCTATCGTGACAGATCATTACACGCCCAATCCTGATCGTCTTCGCGATTGGATTAGCACACCAAAATCCAACGGATATGAATCTCTTCACACTACCGTAATGGCCAAAAATGGTCAATGGGTAGAGGTACAGATTCGAAGTAAGCGCATGGATGAAATTGCAGAAAAGGGTTATGCTGCTCATTGGAAATATAAGGACACAAATATTTCTGCTGAATCAAATCTTGAAAAATGGCTGGCACGTGTTCGCGATTTGTTGGAGCAGAACAATCACTCCGCACTTGATTTTGTTGACGATTTTAGAGGTAATCTTTTTAGCGAAGAAGTTTTTGCCTTTACTCCAAAAGGGGAATTGAAAACACTGCCAAACGGAGCAACCGCTTTGGATTTTGCATTTGAGATACACACTCAAGTTGGTTCGAAGTGTATTGGCGCTAAAGTGAATAACAAACTGGTACCCATTAATTATGTTCTTAAAAATGGCGATCAGATTGAAATACTTACCTCTACAAAGCAAAAGCCGCACGAAGATTGGCTCCGATTTGTAATCTCTTCAAAAGCAAAGTCGAGAATAAAAGATCAATTAAAAGAAGATAAAAGAAAATCATCTGACGAAGGGAAGGAAATCTTACTTCGAAAACTTAGGCAGTTAAAGGAGGATCCGAATCAGCAGTTTCTTGAGCAAATGCGAGAATACTTTAAAGTTCCTGCCAATTTCGAATTGTATTATAGAGTTGGCAGAGGCTTTATTACTTCAGCCGATATTAAAAAGTTTGTTGAAAGCAAGCCAATATTTGCGCTGCGAACCAGACCCAATATGGCTGTTGCCGATGCAAAAACCATTGAGCAAGAGATCACGAAAGTAAAAGGCCGCTACGATGACATCTTGTTGATTGGAGAAGATATGGATGTGGTAGATTATAAGTTAGCCAAATGCTGTACGCCCATTCCTGGCGATGATGTTTTTGGGTTTGTTACCGTAAGCGAAGGCATTAAAATCCATCGTACGAACTGCAAGAACTCACCTGAATTGTTATCACATCATGGAAATAGGGTTGTTAAGGCCAAATGGACCTCACAGCACGAAGTTGCTTTCCTTACCGGATTGAAAATAAAAGGAACTGATCGTGTGGGGCTAATTAATGATGTAACCAAAATTATTTCAGAAGAATTGAAGGTAAATATGAGCTCCATGTCAATTCATACTGATTCTGGAATTTTTGAGGGCGAAATAATGGTGTATGTAAATGACACCCGACATTTGGAACAATTAATAGAGAAACTGAGAAGTGTGGAAGGAGTGGTAAAAGTAAGCCGCTTCGATTCAAAAGAATGACACCAGTTGCCGGTTACTAGTCACCAGTAACTGGCAACCGGTGACCGATAACCAGGCTCACTCGCTAACTCAAGTTCATCTCCTTTTACCTTCTTGTAAATCGCTTAGACTGACTATCTTTGCCACCGCAAAAAATTATGGTGCTTAATCCAAAAATTTACGAAGAAGTAAAGAAGATATTCACAGCGTATCTCGAGAATAAGGAACTGCGGAAGACACCTGAGCGATATGCCATTCTTGAAGAAATCTATTCGCGGGATGGTCACTTTGATGTGGAGTCACTCTACATCAGTATGAAGAATAAGAATTATCGGGTTAGTCGTGCAACGGTTTACAACACATTAGATTTGTTGGTAGAGTGTGATCTGGTTAGCAAACATCAATTCGGTAAAAATCAGGCGCAATACGAGAAATCATTTGGATACAAGCAGCACGATCATCTTATTTGCACTGAATGTCATAAAGTAGTAGAGTTTTGCGATCCGCGTATTCAGAATATCCAGAATACAGTAGAGGAAATTTTGCATTTTAATGTTGTT
>JBBRFY010000205.1:0-7783 GCA_038241205.1 Cytophagales bacterium | reverse complement strand
AGTTACACCATGCTCTTTGCTTTCTCTGCAGGATTTGTGCTCACCATGATTTACACCATTGGCTCCGAATACCTTTCGCGTCACGACATGCATGGCGTTTTATTTTATCAAGTAGCTTCTTTTATTTTTCCATTATTCCTTGTAGCGTTTTCAATTTCTTCAAAATCAAATTGGGGTGCAACGTATGCAGCCCTTGTCTATACAATTTTTCTGATGTTGATGAATTGGATACTTCCTTTATTTCCAGCCACGCCAAAACTAGGCCCAGTTCTTAATCCAATCACAACGTTTCAACCGTTCGATTTTCCATTGCTGATTTTATTTCCAGCACTTATTATTGATTTGATTACGCGGTATTCAAAACATAATCGATGGTTGAATATGATGTACTACGGTGCAGCGTTTCTAATTGTGTTCATTATTTTTCAATGGCCATTTGCCAATGTATTGATGGCATCGAAAGGTCATTGGTTTTTTGGAACATCAAAATGGTATTTTGGTAGTGACCCCAATTGGACATTTCGATATGCCTTTGGTGAATGGATGATTAGCACCGGAATGGATTTAGTAATAGGATTGGCAATCGCCTTGGGCATTGCTATTTTTTCTTCCTTCATTGGTTTGTCGTGGGGAAATTGGATGAAAAAAATTGTGCGTTAATATTCAATTAAGGAGCTTAAGTTGACAATTGGCAAAAAAACAATTGACAACGCAACCCTTGAATGCCCAATTTTTGTCAATTGAATAATTGTCAACTGTCATATTGAATTGAATACTGATCATGAAGAAAATAATTTTAAGTCTGCTCTTTATTTGTATTTCCATCCTGGCCGATTCACATATTGGAAGTCCTGGTGTAACGTTTGAAGGGAAGGCTGGAAACCATGGACTCATGGTGTTAATTAGCCCACCCGATGTAATTCCGGGCACGGCTATCATTCATATTTACACAAAGGGTGAGGGAATAGAATCCATTTGGGCAAAACCTGTATATTGGTTTGCCGGAAGCAAAGGCACACCATCCGCAGATCAAATGCTGCCTGTACCAAATGAACCCGGCCATTATCAAGGTTTGGTTTGGTTAATGGATGCAGGGACATCAGGTATTAGTATAGAGATAAAAGGCGCATCAGATGTCGGTAGTGTTTTGGTTCCTGTGATGGCAGTTTCGACCGCTCAAAAAGAAATGCCATCATCTTTAGGTTGGATACTGTTTGCGTTATGTATTTTTCTTGTTGTGTTGATGATCACTATTATTGGCGCAAGCGTAAGTGATGGATTGGTAAAACCCAACGGTGAGGTTACATCAAAAATTTTGCGCAAGCGGTGGATTGGCGCAACGGTAAGTGCAGTGATTTTAATTTTGATTTTATGGGGCGGTAAAGCATGGTGGGATGGACTGACGTCCGACTATAAACGGTTTATGTATAAGCCGCTTCGCGCAAGCTCCACCGTTTCTGAATTGCGTGGGCAAAACATGCTCGAGCTGAAGATTGATACAACGCCTCATACCCAATTAAATTATACACGAAAACTTTCGTACATCGTTCCAGATCATGGAAAGCTCATGCACATGTTTTTAGTACGATCGGGAACAATGGATGTATTTGCACACCTTCATCCGCAGCGAAAAGATTCCGCTACCTATATTACTCCACTGCCTCCATTGCCAAACGGAAAATATTTAATCTTTGCCGACATTACTCGTCTCAGCGGATTTTCTGAAACCATTGCAGATACAATTGATATAGATAATAAAATTCCAATGAGTTTAGTTTCGCTCGATTCAAATACCTTTAATAGTGATGACACTTATTTTATTACCAATGCAATTTTGAAAAAACAAAAAGATATACCCGAAGCGAACAACATTGTTATTTGCGGTAGGCCTGGCGTTAAAACTTCTTTGCCCGATGGATCATCGGCTATTTGGGAGCACACGGCAAACGATCCCTTTGTAGCCGGAAAATTATACGAGCTTGCTTTTAATATTTTAGACGAAGTAGGAAAGCCGGCAATTCTTCAGCCTTACTTGGGAATGATGGGTCATGCCGTTGTAATGAAAGAAGATGGAAGTGTTTACATTCACCTTCATCCCGTAGGAAGTTATTCGATGGGGTCGCAGCAAACAATGTTAAATCGTTTTGAAAAAGAAACTGGCCCGGTAGATTGGGGCAAGCTAATCAAGCCTGCTGTTTTTATGGATAGCATAAACCAATGGGTGGAAAAGCTAAATACGATGAGCGAAGACGAGCGAAATATTGCGTTGAATGTCAACATGGATCATGAGGTTGATGCGGAACATGAAAATCATTCTGTCGTTACTTTTCCGTATGCATTTCCAACCGCAGGGAATTACCGCATTTGGATTCAAATGAAACGTAATGGAAAAATTCTGAACAGTGCTTTTGATGCAGTGGTAGTACAATAAAAAAATCGTTGGAAGTTAATTACCTTCCAACGATTTTAATAGTATAAAAAATGCCATTATGTCGATCGTTTATCGACAACCATCTTACAACTAATAATTATTATCTCCGCCACCTTGCGAATTACTTCTTCCCCAACCTGAATTAGAGCCTCTTCCGTTGCCTGAATTTCGAGAGGAGTTTGCGCGACTCGATGAATTGCCAGAACTGTTTCCGCGATTTCTTGTACTACCAGAACCTTCGCGGTTTGGCGCACTTGAATTTCTTCTGCTGTTGTTTCCGTTGTTGCGTTGTGTTGATTGGCGTAGTGCTGGTTTGGGTCTAAACCCACCCGCATGCACCATGTGATATGGTTGATCTTCAACCACGGGTAGTGACTTACCAATCAACTTCTGTATGTCATGAAGAAAATCTCTTTCTTCTTCATCACAAAATGAAATCGAAATACCTGCCGCTCCTGCGCGACCTGTTCTGCCTATACGGTGAACATATGTTTCAGGCACATTCGGTAGTTCATAATTAATTACGTGAGAAAGTTCATCAATATCAATTCCGCGTGCAGCAATATCAGTTGCAACTAATACACGTGTTATTCGTGCTTTGAAATTGCTTAACGCACGTTGTCTCGCGTTTTGCGATTTGTTTCCGTGAATCGCTTCTGCTTTTATGCCTGCCTGTTGAAGGTCTTTCACCACTTTATCAGCACCATGTTTGGTTCGGGTAAAAACCAAAGCCGTTACAATGGCGCGATCTTCAAGAAGATGGTGAAGTAATTTTTTCTTGTCCTTCTTTTCTACAAAATAGATGGATTGTTGAATGGTATCTGCCGTAGTGGAAACCGGAGTTACCTCTACCCTTACCGGATTGGTTAAGATACTACTTGCCAACTTCGAAATTTCTGGCGGCATTGTAGCCGAGAAGAAAAGCGTTTGCCTCTTTACAGGAATCTTAGCAATTACTTTTTTAACATCATGAATAAAACCCATGTCGAGCATACGATCGGCTTCATCTAACACAAACATTTTAATGTGTTGAAGATGAACGAAACGTTGATCCATTAAATCTAGTAATCTTCCTGGCGTAGCAATCAACACATCAACGCCCGCGCGTAGTGCATCCGTTTGTGGCTTCTGTCCTACACCACCAAAAATAACCGTGTGTTTAATGCGAAGATGTTTTCCGTAAGCCGCGAAGCTTTCGCCAATTTGAATGGCAAGTTCGCGTGTAGGAGTTAAGATCAACGCTTTAATAGCCTGTGGTCCTTTTTTATAAAGTTCATCATCATGAAGCAATTGCAAAATAGGAATAGCAAACGCGGCTGTTTTACCTGTGCCGGTTTGGGCGCAACCCAACAAATCTCTTCGTTCCAACAAAACCGGAATGGATTGTTCTTGAATGGGTGTAGGCTTGGTGTAGCCTTCAGCTTGTAGAGCACGCATAATCGGCTCTATTAATTTTAATTTTTCGAATGACATTTTTTGAAGTTAGTGCGTAGCACAATGAGGTTTAATAACTAACGCCTCAGGGAAGACCGTAGCACGAAAGTGCTTTTTTACGTGAATTTCGAGGAGTGATGCGCAAAGGTAGTCTTTTCAAACTACAATGCATGAAGAATGTAGTCGGCAGGATGCAGTTGGCAAATTGGTCGACATTCAGTTTCTATTGGATACGGCAGACTTAAGTGATGTCTACATTTTTTCGAAAGGGTTGCCATTGCCAATACGTTAGCGAACGCCACAACCATTCCAGCGGTCCGAAGCGATAATACCTTACCCACACATGACTGAAAATTACCTGTGCTGTGTAAATGGCAAATGCTATGATTGTGAGTTTAGCAGGACCCACACGTGCGGCTAATCCTAAACCCAAACTCGTGAAAATAAAGACACAGATAAGCGATTGCATTACATAATTGGTGAGTGCCATTTGCCCAACCGGTGCGAAGACCATTAATAATTTTTTCCAGCGTTGATTTTCAAACAGCAGTGTAATGGAACAAGCATAGAAGAGGCAAAGTGCCGGTACGCCAAAAGCATACACCAACGGCTGTATAATTCCGAGCGGTTCAAGTTCATAATATGCATCAGTCGTCATCATCATAGCGAGCACAACGTTGCACGGAATTCCGATGATGGCTCCCCAGACCATTACCTTTCTAATAATAGGTCGATTAGCATTTACATTTGCAAAGAGCATATTTCTTGAGATGTAAAAACCAATGAGGAACATGGCAAGTACTCTGAAAAACCGTCCGGTAAAGAAAAGATCAGGATACCTTGCGAAAATTAATCCGCCAATGTTGTTCTGAGTTATTTCAACGAAGGAGCCGGTTTGATACGTTTTAATGAGTTGATCGAAAAAAAGCTGAGTTTCTTCAACGGTGTTAACAACAGGCTGCACAGGGTTAGCCAGATTAATTCCCCAGAAAACAGAATATTGAAGGACGGGAAGCAGCATGAGTACGAATGCGCTGCGCAACAAAAATTTATCAGATGCATTACGAAATAAGATGAGCACAAATCCCACGATTGCGTAGACCGTCAGAATGTCGCCTACATACAAGAAGATGGCATGCAGTAATCCAAGAATAAACATGATGACTAAGCGTCTTCGGAAACGCGATAAAAAATGGGTGTCAAGCCCCGATGATCGTTTCATCTGAAGCGCGAAACCAATTCCAAAAAGCATGGAGAAGAGTGAATAGAATTTTCCATCGATGAGGAAATGTTCAATCCACTCTACATAATGATCGATGTGAGAGGTGCCAAGTGCCTCTTGCCCGGCTTTTGATAAAAAGAAGTAGCCAGAGTGAGTGACCATGTTGGCAAGCAACACACCAAACAAAGCAAAACCGCGAAGCACATCCAGTAACGTATGGCGCTCGCTTAATGAAGTAGGTTGAACAGAAGTCAAATGAAGCGGGTTAATTTTATTTTATGTCACCAAGATTCGACATCGTTTCCTTTTGCATCCACTACATTACTATATTTTTCTCGAAACACCATGCCTTCCGGACTGAGTGTAAATTTTTTCTTGTTGAAGAAATCATCGAGATAGAAGAGTTTTGCTTCGAAGCCCTCGTTCAGAAACTCGTCAAGTTTATAAAATGGGTCTTTGCTTTTGGTGAGAAATTGAGCGAAGGTGCCTTCAAAAATTTTAATTTTCTTCTGCAGTTCATAGCCAGTTTGTCTTCGAAAGAGTTTGGGCATAATGAGCGAACCCACATCCTCTCCAACCTTGAAACTGGTTACATTCTTTCGAAACTGTTGGCTGTATTTAAATTTTCCGGTGTCTGCGCTTAACTTTTTCCAAACTCTGTTTTTCTTTTTCTTTCCGGTCTTAGCCGCTATTAAGAGTTCTTCAATTTCTTCCGGACTCATGGAAGTGTAGAATGTTGGTACTACCCATCCTTCTTTTACCAGCCATAAATTGAGGTCGTGCTTTTTGTTTTTCTTTTTCACTACAAGGTTGGCAACAAATCGTCCGTAGGTATCTACTACTTCGCGCGGGTTTTCTACATGGTGTGAAACGACTTCACAGTCAACTACTGTTTTGTTTATGGCTTTGAGAAACCGACCAAGTGCTACTGTGGCCGATTCGCTTAAGCTCTGTCTGAATTCTTTATTGTTAGCATTATACAGCTTACGAATTTCTGGTGTTATGTCGGGTGAGGCCGCCAATACGGGAGCTTTACAATGAAGTTCTGGAGCATCAATACCTTGAAACCGCACTTTGATTTTGTTGTTCTTTACCAATTTGGATTTAGCCTTACCAACAACATACGAATCATAAAATGCTGTTGTCTTTCGAAAAGGCGAACTATTGCTTTTGCGATAAAAGAAAGAGTCTTGATTTACGGAGATAACAACGCTCGATGTATCTGCGTCTGATAGACCTTGAGGCCAGAATTGTTTTAACTCAATTTTTCCGATAACTTTTAATGTGCCCATGGGAAGAGAGGTTTTGGTTTATATTTTTCATCGATACATTTAACTTTTAAAAGACGATCAAGCGCGAGGCCGAAATGAAAGGTTAACGAATATAAAAAAATGCTAGTAGAAAATGTAAGGATATTGTGTATTGCATTTAGAGTAGTGAAATTTTAACTGCAAAGATCGCTGAGGTTCGCAGAGGATTTTGTTGATGCAAGTATTCATAAATTTTCAAAAGCAGGAATTACCTTTCCGTTTCTTAGCATCCTCAGCGGTTAAACACCAATTTTTCGCAAATTCTATTTTTAATTAAGAAAAATATTTTAACGCCAGTAACACACGCGTTGGCAAAAATTATTTGCAGTTTAAGAAATCACCTTTTCCAAGAAAATACCGGACGAGCAATGCGTTCGTGAATCTAATATCGGACTTGTTCACGGATTTTAAATCGAGCGGCAAGAAATTTTTTCTGTGTTCCAAATTACCTTTGCTAAAAAAATATCGGACAAGTAATATTCTTGCGAGTCTAACATCGGTCTTGTTCACGGATTTTAAATCGAGCGGATCGAAATTACCTTTGCTGAAAAAATAGAAGCGGAGCAATTCGTTCGTAAATCTAACATCGGACTTTTTCTCGAATTTAAAATGGGGCGACAAGAAGTTTTATTTGTTATCGAAAATTACCCTTACCAAAAAATATTCGGACGACCAACTTCTCGGCATCTTTGGACTGGAGCATTTAATGAAGTGTGGTTGTGAAATAACTTCTGCCAACAAAACCAATAAAACATATGCTTGGTTTTTGGTTCTTAACTTTTGTGCTAGTACATTTCGTTTGCAACGCTTGGAAAAGATGTAGGTATTTAGACGCACACGTTTCATAGCTAAACGTGTGTGTCTTGAACCTTACAATACAACTGTAGGGATGCTGTACAAAAGATGGAAGACTCTTAAAACCATTTATATCATGTGGAGGTCGAGCGAACAGAACTGGCCAATGAATAACATGATGCAAGAGATTAGGCCTTCCACAAACGACTGTCAGAAGTAGTTTGTAAATCACCTTATGCTGCAGAGGAGGAAACTTTCTTTGTGGTGAACGATAAGGAAAAACGGTCCCGAGCTTTCGGGACTGTAGATGGGTGTTGATGAGTTGAATAGATTGAATCAGCGACTGAAGCCTCGTAATGTTAAAGAGACGATGTTAAAAGCAGGTATTTATCCCGAACTTTATCGGGATATCTGTGACCAAGTGCTCGCTGAGGTTCGCAGAGGATTTTGTTGATGCAAGTATTCATAAAGCTTCAAAAGCAGGAATTACCTATCCGTTTCTTCGTGCCTTCAGCAGTTAAACATCAATTTTTTGCAAACTCTTTTTTAATAGTGAATAACCACAATACTTTCGCATCTTACCCGACTCTA
>JBBRFY010000204.1:0-7802 GCA_038241205.1 Cytophagales bacterium | reverse complement strand
TTTTATCATCGGAGTGATGAATCTGCAAATCAACGCTGCTGGAATCGCCCAATTTTTTTTTGAACGAATTATAAATTGCTTTTTTATGGTCGCTCAACTTATTAAAAATCAAAAGAATTCTCTTTTCAAAGTTGCGCGAAGATGACGAAATATAAAAGCCTTTTCCGCGTACCGCAGTAATCACACCTCTTCTACGTAAATTCTGGTATGCCTTTTCCACTGTATCCCGCGAAAGCAAGAACTGCTCACTGGTTTGATTGATGGAAGGAAGCCGATCACCCACCTTTACAACCCCATTTCCTATGCTGGATATAATCAAATCGGCCACTTGCTTATACTTTGGAACTTTAGAGGTTTCATCAATCTCAGACAATTCTGCTCTCATGTTACTACGGTTTAAAATTAAATAAAATCATACCGGTATCCTGCACTATCATGGTATCATGCAAAATAATTATGTAATTAAATATATATAATTTTTGGAAACATTACCGTATAAATTAAAAATCAAACGAGTTCGCAACCGAAGCAGGGAGGTACAGGATGAAGATAACTCATTATTTGTAGAATTTGATGCCTATAAATGTTTACAAACTTAACTACAACATTATGACAAGAAAAATTCTACTACTTTTTTACTGTTTTGCGTTGGTGTTTACAGCCTCCGCACAGCAGCGAACTGTTACAGGAAAGGTAACAGATGCCGCAGACGGCTCCGGACTTCCCGGTGTTTCAGTCCTTATTAAAGGAACAACCACTGGAACAGTTTCCGATGCTTCCGGAAATTACAGTCTTGAAGCCACTTCTGGCGATGTGATTACGTTCTCTTTTATTGGCTATGATGCTCAGGAAGCAACCGTTGGGGAAAGAACTACAATTAATATTACTATGGCCTCTAACATTAGCCAATTAGACGAAGTTGTTGTCATTGGCTATGGTGAAAAAAGTAGAAAATTGATGACCGAATCAATAGGAACTATTCAAGCCAAAGAGATTCAACAATTGCCTGTGGCAAGTGCTGACGCTGCGTTGCAAGGTAGAGTTTCAGGGGTCCAGATAACCAATGTAGATGGAACTCCGGGCTCTCCCGTGTCCATACGAATTAGGGGTGTAGGGACAGTTGGTAATTCACAACCTTTGTTTGTTATTGATGGGATTCCCGTTGGAAACGTTTCGGGCGGCAATACAAACCCGCTTTCTACCATTAATCCATCTGACATTGAAAGTATGTCTGTTTTGAAAGATGCTTCAGCCACTGCGGTCTATGGTGTTCGTGCCGCAAATGGTGTTGTACTTATCACAACCAAGCGCGGAAAAACGGGTAAGCCTAAAATTAGTCTCGACAGTTATTATGGTGTGCAGAATTTCCCAAAAACCTATTCTTATAACAACACTGCGGAATATGTAAAACTGACGCAAGAAGCGTTAACCAACCGAAATGTGCAAGATGGACTTAGTCCAGGTGATGCTGGATTTCAAGTGCTTCAACCTGATTTAGTTGCCGGAAGTCCTTATCTTAATGTAAACACAGATTGGCAAAAAGCAGTCGTTGTTAAAAACGCACCCATAACCAGTACGAATCTATCTGTTTCAGGCGGAAACGATGATGCAAATTACTATGTTTCGTTCGGCTATTTTTCGCAAGACGCCATGGTTCCAAAGTGGGACTTAGATCGGTACTCACTCCGCATTAATAGCGACTATAAAGTTGGGAAGAAATTTAAGTTTGGCGAAACGTTAACGTTATCGTATCAAGAAGTAGTAAGAGGTATGAATGCTGGTGGTGATGGTTTCTTATATGCGGGAACGTCCAGCATGCCTCCGTTCTTCAGCATCTATGATAAAAACAGCCCCAATAGTCCTATTCCAAATAATCGCTATGGTTTCAACGGAAATCTAAATGTTGGAGGTTTGACCATAGCAAACCAATACGGTATTAATAGTATTCTTGACAATCGTGATAAGACCCTGCGACTGTTAGGTGGGTTTTATGGCGAACTTGAGATCATCAAAGGATTAAAATTTAGATCCGCTGCATCACTTGATTTTAGCTACGGAAAAAATACAGGATGGCAGCCAGGGTATACTGCCTCTGAAATGGGCTTGGCAAGAGATATCAATGCCTATAACGATGCGAGAAGTGAAAACATAGCCCAGGTATTTACCAATACCCTTAGCTACGCCAATACCTTCGGGAATCATAATATCAATGTTGTTGCTGGTATAGAATATCAAAAATTTAGAGCTAACGGTTTAAGTTATGGTGGTTCCGACTATTTGAGCGATGACCCTGCATTTTATCAAAGTGTAAAAAATCAACAAGGAACCCTTACTAGTATAAATGGAACAGACGTACGCATCTTTTCCAACGCAGGTTCATTCCTTAGTAACGAAGCACTTGCGGGATACATCGGGAGAATATCGTATGATTATAAAAGCAAGTATTTAGTTACATTTAGTATACGAAGAGATGGAACGTCACGCTTTGCCCCTGAAAACAGGTATGGCAATTTCCCAGCTGTTTCAGCTGCATGGAGAATAAGCGAAGAATCTTTCTTCTCTAGCGTTGCCTTTATCTCTGATCTAAAAATTCGAGGAAGTTGGGGAAAAACAGGAAATCAAAATACTACAAGCTTTCCATATGTAGGGCGAATATCGTTTACACCTGACTATGGATTGGGTGGTTCAAGCTTACAAGCTCCAACACTTTCTATATTTCCTAACCGAAAAGTAGGTTGGGAAAGAATGGAGACGCTCGATGCGGGTATTGATGTTTCGTTTTTCAATAATAAGTTAAGCCTGCTGGCAACATATTACAACAGGAATACTACTGACTTCTTATACAACTTACCAATACCAAAAACCAGTGGCTTTGGAAGTACAACTGTAAATGCCGGACTGGTAAATAACAAGGGCGTTGAAATTGAAATCGGATATAATGGAACAATTGCAAAGGAGATTCAATTTACGGTATCCGGAAATCTTACTACTGTAAAAAATAAACTTGTTTCACTTGCTCCGGGTGTTGAAGAATTTGCCTCAGGGAATTACCGAACTGCGGTAGGCTATCCAATTGGTTATTTTTACGGCTACAAAGCAACCGGAATTTATCAGAATGACGCCCAAGCCGATGCTGCCCTTGAAGACAAAAGCACATCAGGCATTGCAAAGCCCGGAGATGTTATTTTTGAAGATAATAACGGACCTGCAGAGCCAGATGCTCCTGCTGGCCAACAATTTTCTGGAATTCCGGACGGACAAATTGATGCCAATGATAGAACATATTTAGGCAAAACAATTCCTGATTTTTATTACGGCATTTCGTTCAATGCGAATTATAAAGGTATTGATCTAGCTGTTTTGTTTCAGGGTGTGTCTGGTATACAAGTATATAATTCATATCGCGCAGCGAGCGAATCGTTAGATGCGTATGGACGAAATAAGTTTACTACGACTCAAGATCGTTGGACAGGCGAAGGAACAAGTAACACGATGCCTCGCGCCATTGCAGGAGACCCTTATAATAACGGCAGATTTTCAAGCCGTTGGATCGAAGATGCCGGTTTCTTAAGACTCAAAAATGTTCAACTTGGTTATAGCCTTCCTAAATCTCTACTGATTAAAACGAAAGCGTTTGCCAGTGCAAGAATTTATGTCGCTGCAACAAATCTTTTTAGAATTACGAAGTACACAGGTTTAGATCCGGAAGTAGTGAGCTATGGATCTGATAGCAATCAACTAGGGGCTGGAACTGACGTAGCCAATATACCGCAACCGCGCACTATACAAGCGGGCATCCAACTTCAGTTTTAACATGATTCTTAAAAAACTAACTATGAAAAAAATAGCAATTTGTATTACCGTTGTTATGCTCTGTTTTTTGTTTACAGAGTGTGACGACCAATTGAACCTAACCCCTCTTGGGCAATTAGATGAAAACACATACTATCAGAACGAGAGAGATTTTGAAGCAGCTTCACTGTCTCCTTATTCCACTCTCCTAAACTTATATTGGGATCAAGGCGGACAGGGGTGGTTCCAAGGGATATTGTATCCCGATGATGATGTTGTGCCAGGCAACAATTCCAATAACGATCAGGAAGATTTTAATTGGAATACAGACAATGGCCAGTTCTCTTATTTATGGACGGAGTTTTACAAGGGCATTCAACGATCGAACATTATCTTGGATAGATTACCGCTGGCCAAAGGATTTGTAGATGAGGGGCAAAAACCAAGGTTTGAAGCAGAAGCAAAATTTATCCGAGCCTACTTTCATTTTCTATTGGCCATAAATTTCGGAACACCTCCTATCTCGGCCGCCAGAATCACAACCATTGAAGACTCACGTAAGGCAAATTCAGAACCCGGTGAAATATGGGATCTGGTTATATCGGATTTGGAATTCGCAAAAGCGAACTTACCAGCAACGTGGAATTCGCAAAGTACAGGTCGCGCAACAAGTGGTGCCGCTACTGCGCTTTTAGGAAAGGTTTATTTGTATCGAGCACAATGGGAAAACAACAATTCTTATTATGCAAAGGCAGAAACTGAATTTACAAGCTTGATTGGTAAGTATACACTTATACCCAATTATGGTGATAATTTTAGTATCAATAGCGAAAATAACGGTGAATCAATTTTCGAGATTCAATTTTCACGTGGAGATTTCAACCCCTGGCTACCAACCGATTTCGGACTTGAGGATGACCAGAATGTTGGTGCTGCGGGTACTGCCCGTTTAATTTTCTGGAGACCATCATGCAATAATGGTATTTGTGCACCCGGTGCCAATGGTTTAGGATATGGCAGTGTACATGTTACCCAAATAATGCAAAATGAATTTGAGACTAATGATCCAAGAAGAGCGGAGTCAATTTATTTGAATGGTGACGATTTTAACGGAACACCTTATAGTTCTTTATGGTCGGTAACGGGTTCTACTCCTGCAAAATATATTAAGCAAGAAGATTTGAATTTTCGTTTTCCTTTAAACTGGGGTGGAAATAATGATCGTATCATTCGCTATGCGGATGTTTTGCTCATGCTTGCAGAAGCTAAATTACTCGGAAACAATGATGTTGCTGGAGCTGCCTCTCTTATTAATCAGGTTCGTAGAAGAGCTGATCCTAGCGCGCTGATTCTAGCAGATAGAGCTCCGGGCTCAACCAAAGATGAAATGTGGGATTTTCTTTTACATGAGCGTAGAGTTGAACTTGCCTTCGAAGGGCACCGTTACTTTGATCTGGTTCGCTGGCATCGTGCAGGTTTGCTTGATATTGATACTGATATAGATTTTGGAAGAGGTCCTGCCAACACAAACTGGAAGCCGAAATACCTAATAAAGCCAATTCCACAAAGTGAATTGGATTTAAATAGCAATTTGAAACAGAATCCGGAATATCTATAGGATTGAAATTTAAAAAAATCATTGTATCTCAAAAAAAGCCGTCTCTTCATTGAGGCGGCTTTTTTATTTCCTGTTTTTCTCAAGCTGCACATACCTTACTGAAAGATATTTAATAGTAAATATCCATTGATATTCCTATTCTAAAATAAGGCTTAATGGACATTTATTAGGCTGAAACCTTCACAAGCGATTGATTCATATAGCTTTAGGTTAAGTCAAAGTATATGAATAAAAAAACTGCTTTCATTGTAGATCGAGAATCACGAAAAAAAATGGTAAGGTTAGAGGGTATCCAATTGTATAAGTGCACCTCTTGTGGAAAGCAATTTCTGGGAGGTGAGCGTGTAGATAATCGTTTGTTGTGGCAACAATACACCGAAGGGAAACAGACTTACCACCAATTAAGCCAAGAATATAAATGCTCTATCAAGACGATCCAACGAAGGCTTGATACGGTGAAAGTTGAAAGGCTACCCCTTGAAAAAGCCAGTGTGGTTGTACTGACGGACACGACTTATTTTGGTAGAACGTTTGGAGTGATGTTATTCAAAGATGCCTATAGTGGCAAGAACCTTTACAAACAATACGTAAAGAATGAGACCAATAATTTATACGCAGCAGGGCTTCTGTTTTTGAAACGAAGTGGGCTTGACATAAAGGCCATCGTATGCGATGGCAGGAGAGGACTGCTTTCCCTGTTGCCAGGCATCCCCAAACAGATGTGCCAGTTTCACCAAGTGGCCATTGTTACTCGATACCTTACACGAAAGCCTAAGATGCAGGCGGCCAAAGAGCTACGGGAACACACACTATTGCTATCCAAAAATAGGAATAGTGGTAGAGAAATAATGCCCGCACTTTTTTGGATTGAAGGCACAAACTGGTCACGTAAAATATGAATAGCTTTTGATAAAAGATTATGTGCAGATTCAACTGAAATATCCATCACGGAAGCAACCTCTGGATAACTTAATTCATTATAAAATTTTAAAACAATTACCTCGCGCTGGCGCTTTGTAAGAGTGCTCATGGCAACCCGCAATTTCTTACGCTGCTCCTCATTGGATTGTTCAACAATTAAAGATTCCTCGCATGTTAAATCTTGTAACTGAAAATCATAAAATTCATCAATGTGTTCAAAAGATTTCTTTTGTTGATTTATCCGTTGAACCAATAAGTTTCTGAATGACTTAAATAAATAATAATTGACAGCGTTAACCTCGGTCAGTTGCTCATGCCTTGCCCATAAATTTGTAAAGAGTTCCTGAATGGTGTCCGAAACAATCTCACGATCATAACAGAGATGCATTCCGTAGTTGAAAAATTTATTTACATACTTTTTGTACAGACTTGAAAAAGCCAGCTCATTGCCTTTCCGAACGCTTTGCCACAACACATTGTCATCTACAGATTTTTGTAGAAAATTTGATGATTTTTGATACTGTAATGGATGATTAGAATTACTCACAGTTTTATGAATAGGTAATACAAGGTAAAAATATTTCAACCGATTGCAATGAGAATTTTCAAGGGTTATAAGTTGACTTTTCTTTTTTCTTCCTGCCCGTATTAAATCTGCACAAGCTGAATTTCTTATTATCACTACTAACCGACAAAAATAACTAGCCATAAAGTATCATATCCTCTTCTCAAAAATTATCCTTTATAAGGCATGCACCTTTAAATCCGTATCGCTGGACACGGTGCTAATATTAGAATTGGTTTAAACCCTGAGGGCCGCCTACACCACAGGACGGCTTTCACTTTTCAGCTTCTTAACTTTAAATATAAAATTAGAATCATTTGCCTATGAAAAATCACATCTCCAAACTAATACAGCTTGCCGCAATTGTGTTTACATGCAGCGCAGCCCATGCACAGGAAATTGGATTGCAATTATACAGTCTCCGCGATCAGTTATCGAAAGATGTTCCAGGAACAATTTCAAAAGTTAAAAATTGGGGGATAAAGGAAGTAGAACTGGCTGGCACGTATGGAATGTCTGTTACAGATTTCAAAAACATTCTCCAACAGAACAACTTGACCGTAGTTAGCATGGGTGCTGATTTTGATAAACTCGCAAGCGAACCACAAGCCGTGGCCAATGAAGCAAAAGCCTTAGGTGCTAAATATGTTGTCTGCTTCTGGATTCCTCATACTGGAAATGACTTCACCTATGATGATGCTGCGAAAGCAGTTACCGTATTCAATGCAGCGGGAAAGGTATTAGCTGAAAATGGACTTTCACTTTGTTATCACCCGCATGGGTATGAGTTTCGCCCGTACGAAAAAGAAACACTCTTCGATTACCTCGTCAAAAATTTTGATTCGAAATACGTAAACTTTGAAATGGATGTGTATTGGGTGACGAATATATTTATTATCACTGTAC
>JBBRFY010000203.1:0-7874 GCA_038241205.1 Cytophagales bacterium | reverse complement strand
GCTTCCTGCCCGATGCCGCTAAACCATTTGCTGATTTTATTCTGACGAAGAAGAATGAGCATCTTCTCTTCGATCATGCGTGGAAGAAGAAGTGACTGATAAAGGTTTTTCAGTACTTCATCTGAATAATGCTTTCTGTTGAATATCATATCATCATAAAATGGGAACAAAGTTAATGGACTTTTTGAACCCATCTGTTCTTTCGCAAACCTTTGAAATGAAGTAAAAAAGGATTACCATTATTTCAATTTCTAGCTAACTATTTGGTGAATTCCATGCGCTTTTTACTAGTTATTTTTGCTTTGTTTGGTGCTATTGTTCTTCACGCTCAGGAATATCGGTTTGGATTATACCGAGTTGAGCAGGGCTTGCCAAGCGATGTGATAAAAGCTGTTGCGCAAGATTCTCTCGGATTTTTATGGATTGCTACTGATGATGGTCTCGTAAAATATGACGGCCTTCACTTCACTACCTATAAAGGAGCATTGCGAAGTCAGTATGCAAAAAACTTTTTGCGCACACGCGATGGACGATTATTTATGGTGGGTGATCTTGATTTGATCGAAATTCAAAATCAGGTCGATACGGTTATTTTTAAATCAATAATTAAAGGCGTACGATTCATTACCGATTCAACTATATCGTATCCAAAATCAATTTTCGAAGATCGTGTTGGAAATCTTTGGCTCGATGAACCCCATGCAATAGTTCGCTATGATGGAAAAACAATAAAGCGGTTTGATTTAGGAATTGAAAATCGATCATCTGTTTTTATTCGTTCGTTCAATATTATTGAAGATAAAGACGGTGTGATGTATGCTATTTCGTTTGCCGGAAAAGTTTTTCGGTACGATGAAGATGCCGATCAATTTGTAATGCTTTCCAAAAATCTTCCTCGCAATTGTGGTCATGCATTATTCCATGACGGAAAATTATGGATAGCCAGTGGCGATGGTTTGTATCAAGCCGACCTAATAGATAAAGAATTTGTAAACGCGAAAAGAATTCTGGCTGTTAAAAATGCCTCGTTCTTGGTGGCTACTTCCGACTCTTCCCTATGGCTTACTACCTTTAATGAAGATCTATATCGCTTACATAAAAGCGGCTCCACATGGAATAGCATTAAGCTGGACTACTCATTTGATGGAATTAATTCCGCCTATAAAAGCGAAGAAGGCGATTTGTGGGCAGCTACTAACAAAGGAGTAGTATTGATTCAAAAAAATTTATTTACGCTGGCAGATGATTTTTCGCGAGCCAAGTTTATTGCAGCCATTGCTGAAGATAAACAAAGTCACGCAATTTACTATTGTAATAAAGAAACCCTCGTGAAGATTTCGCCTAAAGCGTCAGGCGAATGGGATCGGAAAATTCTTTACCACAACCCTGAAGAATATTTTCAGAGCATGCAGGCATCGAAAAATGGCTTATGGGTTTCGAACACGTCTTCTATTCTCCTTTTTAGGAATGATAAAATTATCAACCGATTGAGCTTTGCAAAAGAAGGAGATTTTATACACGACATATATCTTGATTCGAATGAAAATCTTTGGGCCTCACAAGCTGCAAACTTAAATGTTTTGATGATTACAGACTCGTTTGAAATAAAACGATTTAAAATACACACGAGCCATCAAAATGTAATTAATGTAGTGCGCGAAGGACGAAAGGGAATGTATGCGGCAGCGAGTGGAACCAATCGATATTTATTTTTTAAGGATAACAACGAAAATGAATTTGTCAATATTAGTCTTCCGGTGAAATTTACTGTTCAAGGCGATTTTAATATTCATGATATGGTGGAAGTAAACAATACTCTATGGTTGGCGTCAACGGAAGGCCTTTTAAAATTTGATCATCATACCATTGAGCGCATTAATCTTGGAGAGGAATTCACGCAACTTGGTGTTAGTTCCATTGAGGCACTGGATGAAGATAATATTTTGTTTTCCAATTCGCATGGACTATTCCGTTACAACGTAAAGTCAGAAGAATTTTGGCTCTATGATGAAAACTCCGGCCTGCCCTCCAATACGATAACAGCTCGTGGAATTTTTGTTGATCATAAAAAACAAATCTGGTTGGGTACATCTTTTGGAATTGGGCATGCCACAGGGACGATTATGCAGAACAAAAAAACGGCCAGGCCCTATTGTGTTGAAGTGCGTGTTAATGGAAACCGAGTACGATTTATGAACAATGTTCTCGCCCCGTTTGACGCGTTCATTATGCTTCAGTTCTCAGCCATTACCTTTCCTGAAAACAAAATTAATTTGCAATGGCGATTTAATGGTGCAGATTCGAGCTGGCATACATTAGAAAATCACCAACTAAGTTTCACGAATTTAACATCTGGCAGCCATCAGCTATTTGTTCGAGCAAAGAAAAATACTGGTCTTGGATGGAGCGAACCGGTGTCCGTTAAAATTTTTATTGATAAACCGTATTGGAAACAATCTTGGTTTATTTCTCTTATCATTATTGCCATATTGGCTATTGCCTGGTTCTCATACATTATCACTTCGCGCATTCTTAATAAACGAAAAGAATATCTTGAACGGCTGGTAGCTGAACGCACAAAAGATTTACAAGAAACAAACGAAGAGCTGACGCAACGCAACAATGAACTCGATCGATTTGTGTACAGCGCATCGCATGATCTAAGCGCACCGTTAAAATCAGTGTTGGGGCTCATCAATGTATCGCGATTGGAAAAGCCAGGTGAACAGCAATTACAATACCTTATCATGATGGAGCGCAGTGTGCGCAAGCTCGAAGAATTCATTCGCGATGTAGTAAATTATTCGCGCAACGCACGCATGGAAGCACAGTATGAATCGATTGACTTTGCTACGTTCATTAACGAAAAGTTAGACAACCATCAATACGCTCCCAACTTTTCAAAAATAGAATTTAAAATTACAGATCAAACAAACCAACGGTTTGTTACAGATGTACTGCGACTTAAGATTATTTTGAATAATTTGATATCAAATGCAATTAAATTTCATCGCTATGATTCGTCTGAAATTCCATTTGTGAAAATTGCTTTGACCCGCGAATCCAATACATTTAAAATAATTGTTGAAGACAATGGCCGAGGTATTGAACCATCACACATCAAAAATATTTTTGACATGTTCTATCGTGCTACTGATAAAGGTCAAGGTTCTGGCCTCGGACTTTATATTCTAAAAGAAACGATCTTGAAAATGAATGGCACTGTAAACGTTCAATCCGAAATGGGTAAGGGCACAATTTTTTCCATCACCTTGCCGGTCATTACGCAGAATAGTTAAAAGCAACACAATCTTTTAATACAAAATCCAAAAAGTGAATTACTTTTGGAACTCTATGATCAATTTCAGTGAATTTACTTTAGCAAATGGTCTGCACGTAATTGTGCACGAAGACCCGACCGTACAAATTGCCGTGATGAATATTTTATATTCTGTTGGTTCACGCGATGAAACAGAAGACAAAACCGGATTCGCTCATCTTTTTGAGCATTTAATGTTCGGAGGTTCAATCAATGTTGCAAATTACGATGAGCCTTTGCAAATGGTAGGAGGTGAAAATAATGCGTTTACCAATACAGATATTACCAATTATTACCTTACCGTTCCGGCTGCCAATATTGAAACTGGTTTTTGGTTAGAGAGCGATCGTATGTTGAGTTTATCGTTCGATCCAAATGTGTTGGAAGTGCAGCGCAAAGTGGTGATCGAAGAATTTAAACAGCGATATCTCAATCAGCCGTATGGCGATGTATGGCTGAAACTTCGGCCGCTGGCGTATACTGTCCATCCGTATAAATGGGCAACCATCGGCAAAGAAATCAGTCATATTGAAAATGCCACGATGGATGATGTGCGTAATTTTTTCTTTCAACATTACACCCCTAATAATGCAGTGTTGGTTGTGGCGGGAAATGTAACGGTAGAACAAGTAAAAATACTTTCTGAGAAATGGTTTGAACCTATTCCGCCCGGAAAAAAAATTCCACGCAACCTACAGGCTGAACCAAAACAAATTGAAAAGAAATTTCTCGAACTAAAAGCAAAAGTTCCGGCTGATGCTTTTTATAAAGCGTGGCACATGCCCGGACGGTTTGATGAAGATTATTACGCGATTGATTTATTGAGCGATATATTAAGCAGAGGGCAATCTAGTAGATTATATCAAGCGCTAATAAAAGAACAAGAATTATTTACCTCTATCTCTTCGTTTGCCACGGGCACGGTTGACCCTGGTTTGTTTGTAGTGAGCGGACGAGTGAACCAAGGTGTTGATCTAAGCCAAGCGGAAGAAGCAGTAAGTAAAATTCTGAACAGCATTATAACAGAAGGTGTTGAAGAAGCTGAGTTGCAAAAAGTAAAAAATCAGGCAGAGTCGAGCATGGAATTTGAACAAGTAGAAGTAATTAACAGAGCAATGAATCTTGCGTTTTCTTCTCTATCGGGCGATGTTAATTTAGTGAACGAAGAAGGTATTAAATTAAATAAGGTTTCAACAAGCGACATTAAACGAGTAGCCACGAATATATTGAAGGAAGAAAATTCGAGTGTGATGTACTATCGTTCCGTTAATGGTTAATTGTTAAAAGTTAAAGGTGGATGAAGTAAATCAAAACGAATCCATCGAACAACGATCAACAAACCACGAATACCGATTAACCATTAACGATTAACAGATAACTGCAAAGCAATGAAGATACGAATAGGCATGGGGTTCGATGTGCATCAATTGGAGGAAGGAAGAAATTTCTACCTCGGAGGCATTCAGCTTACTGAAGCATTGAAAGGTGCCGTTGGACATTCTGATGCCGATGTTTTAATTCATGCACTTTGTGATGCTTTGCTTGGCGCAGCAAACTTACGCGACATCGGTTTTCATTTTGCCAACACCGACAATCGGTGGAAAGGTATGGACAGCAAATTTTTTTTGAAAGAAGTAACGCGTATGATCGAAGAGAAAGGGTGGAAAATCGGAAATGTAGATTGCACCATTTGCTTGGAGAACCCAAAAATAAATCCGCACATCGATGCAATGCGAAAGGTATTGGCTCCGCTGATGAACATTGAAGAAGATGATGTTTCAATAAAAGCTACCACCAACGAAACGCTTGGATACGTTGGCCGTGAAGAAGGAGTTTGTGCGTATGCCGTGGCGTTGATACAGAAAGATTAAGTGTTGGCTGCATGCGGCAAGCTTCAGGCTGCAAGCCAGATAGTTAAATTTGAAGTTACGATATAGAAACAGACAGATGAAAGGAAACCATAAGTATGAAATCATCATCTACTGGAGTAAAGATGATAAGGCATTTATAGCGGAAGTGCCGGAATTGCCAGGCTGTTTAGCGGATGGCAATCATATCAAGAAGCATTATCCAATGTTGAATCGATCATTACAGATTGGATTGAAACAGCGGACTCTCTCGGGCGCACCATTCCTGAACCAAAAGGTAAGTTGATGTATGCTTAATGTCTTCGCTTAAAATCATTACCACTTCCGATGGTTCGCATTCGTTGTTTAATGAAGAGCTAAATGAAACGTATCATTCTGTTCATGGCGCGATACAAGAATCCAATCATGTCTTTATACAAAGTGGACTCCACTATTTCATTGAAGAGTTCAAACCAAAAAATATTTCCATTTTAGAAATTGGTTTCGGCACCGGGTTGAATGCCTTGCTTACTATTAAAGAAGCGCAACAATTACCTTCTTTAAATTTCCGCTACACAACATTGGAAGCTTTCCCGTTAGGTGAAGAAGTTTGGTCGAAACTGAACTATGCTGATGAACTCAATTTAAAAGATGAGTTTAATGCACTACATCGTGTTTCGTGGAAAGAAGAGCACGCTATCGGGTCTAACTTTCAATTTCAAAAACAACACATTAAACTTCAAGATGTATTTCTCAAACCTTTTTCTTTTGATATTATATTCTTCGATGCGTTTGCACCCAACAAGCAGCCTGAGCTTTGGGAAATTGATGCGTTAAGAAAAGTTACGGAGGCACTCAATACAGATGGCGTGTTCGTTACCTATTGTGCAAAGGGTCAACTAAAACGTGATCTCAAAAGTCTTGGTCTTGTCGTTCAAACTATTTCCGGCCCACCGGGAAAAAAAGAAATGGTGCGAGCCGTTAAATCATTTTTAAAATAAATTTGATAGGCAAAATCGGTTAGCTAACAACTGTTAAAACAATCAGACATTTTCACTGCATTTTCAATTTTTCAAAATCACAAACAGTGCAAACGTTATCAAAGCACCGAATTTAAATACTTCTGAATTATTTCTAAAAATATTATAAATATTCTGCGCTGTCCCCTGTTCACCAAAATTTTCTACCGTTAGTTTATTATCTTCGAAGATTAATTTGGCCAACAAATAACCGAGAGAGAAGCAATCCAATCGCGAAAAGAAAGAGATGAAAGAAATGGAGACTACAACCAACAAAAGTTTATACACACCAGAGTTAGAGCACGATGCCTGCGGCACGGGTTTCATTGCCAATATAAACGGAACAAAAACCAATCAGGTATTGCGTGATGCATTATCGATGTTGGAGAACATGGAGCACAGAGGTGGTTGCGGAAGCAGTCCGAAAACAGGTGATGGCGCAGGTATCCTTATTCAAATTCCACACGAATTTTTTGCTGAAGAAAGTTCACGCCTTGGTTTTGAGCTGCCTGCACCCGGTAAGTATGGCGTAGGTATGGTGTTCTTTCCGCGCGACAAGAAAGTTTTGAAAGCGTGTAAAGATGTATTGATAAAAAATATTAAAGAGATTGGATTTGAACTGATCGGTTTCCGCAGCGTAGCGGTTGATCACAGTGTACCGGGACCGGGGGCTGCTGAGGTAGAGCCAGTAATTGAACAGGTTTTTGTAAAAATAAAAGATGATGCTTTTGCAGAAGAAGCAATGGAACGTAAACTTTTTCTGCTTCGTAATTATACATCGCATTCTATTGCACGCGATGTAAAAGGAAATAACAAAGAGTTTTACATCACTAGTTTTTCCGCACGCACTATTATTTATAAAGGACAATTGCGCACAGAGCAAGTGCGTAAATATTTCTTTGATCTTCAAGATCCACGAGTACGAACTGCACTCGCTTTAATTCACTCGCGCTTTTCAACGAATACCTTTCCGAATTGGAGATTGGCACAACCGTTCCGCTTCATTGCGCACAACGGTGAGATTAACACCATTCGAGGAAACGTAAATAAAATGAAATCGAAAGAGGCGTTGTTTAAATCGACATTGTTCTCTGATGCTGAAATAAAAAAATTATTGCCCATCACCAGTCCAGATGGTTCTGACTCCGCCAACTTGGATGCATTAGTTGAAATGCTCGTGTTATCCGGCAGACCTATTCAACATGTTATGATGATGTTGGTGCCCGAAGCCTGGCAGGATAATAAGTTGATGGATCCACACCGCAAAGCATTTTATAAATACCATGCTTCTATGATGGAGCCGTGGGATGGACCCGCTGCTTTGGTTTTTACAGATGGTATTCGCATTGGCGCAACGTTAGATCGCAACGGTCTTCGGCCGCTTCGCTATTGCATAACACGATCAGGCAGAGTGGTGATGGCTTCAGAAGCCGGAGCACTTCCTGTCGATCCAAAAGATATTTTAGAGAAGGGTCGCATCACTCCAGGAAAAATGATGTTAGTAGATCTGGATCAAGGTAAGGTATTAGATGATGAAAAAGTTAAGCGCGCCATCTATGAAGGCAAGCCGTATTATAATTGGATTATTCAAAACCGTTTGAAGTTACGCCTTGAGCCTGAACAGGATTGGCAAGAAGATGATTATGATAGCAAGACGTTATTGCAACGGCAACAAGTGTATGGCTTTTC
>JBBRFY010000202.1:0-7899 GCA_038241205.1 Cytophagales bacterium | reverse complement strand
GCAAATCTATTATTTGTAAAAGTCAATCGTGTTTCTTACGATTAACTTTTAACCATTAACGATCAACACCCATTAACGCTTCACAAATTGTTTACTCACAACGGCATCCTTACTGCCTGCAGTGTATTGATAAAATCCGCTTCCGGTTTTCACTCCTTTATGACCGGCTTGCACCATGTTAACCAATAAAGGACAAGGCGCATATTTTGGATTGCCAAATCCATTATGCAAAACCTGAAGGATGGAAAGGCAAACATCAAGTCCAATAAAATCAGCAAGCTGTAACGGTCCCATTGGGTGCGCCATACCAAGCTTCATCACCGTGTCAATTTCTTCAACACCAGCAACGCCTTCGTACAACGAATAGATCGCCTCGTTTATCATCGGCATTAAGATGCGATTGGCAACAAAGCCAGGATAGTCGTTTACGTCTACGGGATTCTTTCCCAATGCTTTCGATAACGACATGATTGTTGATGTTACTTCATCGCTTGTGTTATATCCGCGAATCACTTCCACCAATTTCATTATGGGTACAGGATTCATAAAGTGCATACCAATTACCTTTTCTGGGCGCTTGGTAACGGAGGCAATTTTAGTAATCGAAATAGAAGATGTATTGGTTGCGAGAATGGTGTTTGCATTTGCATGCTCATCCATTTCTTGAAAAATTTTAAGTTTTAAATCAAGGTTTTCAGTGGCCGCCTCTACAATGAGATCAACATTTTGAACGCCATCTTTTAGTATTGAGTAGGGAGTGATGTTGGCTTGCGCCTGATTTTTTATTGCTTCTGTAATGCTTCCTTTTTCAACCTGACGTGAAAGATTTTTAGAAATTGTCGCGATCGCTTTTTTGAGGGCTTCTTCTGAGACATCAATCAATGAGACTTCATAGCCACACTGCGCAAATACGTGCGCAATACCGTTGCCCATTGTTCCCGAACCAATTACTGCTACTTTCTTCATTTGAGTTGCATCGTTTTTAAAGAAATGCAAAGATAGGATTTAGGCTAACGCGGGGAAATGGGTGGTCAGTAAACGGTATTCGGTAATCAGTTTTCGGTTGTTAAGAGGTATTTACTGAATACCGATTACTGTTTACCGATTACCGAAATTCAGTCGCGCTTTATATGTGGCAGCATCTTCTCTGTATTCTTGTTCATCTTTAATTTAAAAATATCAGTGGGTGTTTTGCACAGCACGGCTTTTCCATTGAATATGGCGATGGGTGCTTTTAGAAGTTGCGGATTGTGCATAATAACATCTAACCAACCGTTCATGGTATAGGTGTTGTCACCTACTTTCGTTTTATATTCAGGGTTAGAATGATCTAATAATTCTTCTGGTTTTAGACCTAAAAGATTAACCACTTCTTTCCAATAGGTAGGCCCCATTTTTTCTCGCATCGAATTAATCTCATTAATGTGGCTATTGATTGTTAATGCGATGGCCTTGGTTTGTTTACCAGTAGAAGTTTGTGGATTGTACAAAAGGAAGAGTTCATTTGGATGGAATTGCATAGTTGTTAGGGGTTTAGTAATTGGAAGTTACCAGAAAATGACCAGCGATGCAAACGATTGAAAGGCCGTTGTCGGTCAATCGCATTTTGCATCTCTAAAATTAAAGATATTGTGACCCAAAAGATATATAGTAGTTCGATGAAGATGAGTCTCCGTCCTTCAATTAACGAATAACGATTAACGATTAACGAATAACGACCCGTCACTCCACCCTCACTTCCTTTGCCAACCCCATGGCATTAAATCGAATGGATAATCTTTTAATTGTTAGCGAATCAGATGTATTACATTCCTTAGATGGCTGAAGGTAATAGTAGAAGAACTTTTGATTTCGTTTGTACAGTTCGTTTTGATCGGGCTTGCCCAGCAGTTCTACAATTTGTAATTCTTCGAGCGCCAATAATTTTTCGCGCTGTTCGCTAATTGATGCTTGCATCAACGCCCGTTTTCCAGAGCATCCATTTTTATCTGCTTTCCAAGATTGTAAGTCAATTCCATCGAGCGTAGGAAGCGGTCTTCCACAAGAGACAAAAACAGAAGCAAGAAAGAGAAGTGAGTAGGCGTAGTGCGTGAAGGATGAAATGGCTGCCGGTTGCCGGTGATCGGTGACCGGAAACCGGAAACTTTTACCCCAGTGCCCTACAAAAGTATTTTTAAATCGAAGCATTTTTCTTTTGGATTGAGTAAAACCAAGTAACCGAAACAACAAGGTAGGCAATGGCTATTGCATACAACCAGATTGATCCATTATTTAAATAGCCATAGGTAATTAAAAGTATTGGATACAATACGATGCGAATCCATTCTGAATATTTAGCCCACTTTCGGTTTTCAAACAGCACACCACAGTTTATCACCGTTATTGAAATCAGCAAGGCAAAAAATAAATTCTCGCTAGTCGTAAAATGTGCGGAGCCATCTTTATTTTTCTGACTAAAAAGAAAGAGCGCTGTTCCGCCCAGGCAGACAATGTATTGAAAGAGAACATACAGATTTAATAGGAGCGGAGCAGGAGTAGTGTATTTTTTGTAGGTAGCTGCATCAACCTCCGGTGCTGGTCTATATCCGCCAAGGTAATCGGGCAGCCAGCCGGGTTTGTGAAATACGTATCTGATTTTATCTGACCAGCGATGGATTTGTTTTAAGTCTTTACCCATCTCTACATAATGACTCACATTCGCGTACGCGGCATTCCAACTGTTAATGGGTTTGGTGATGCCATAGATAGGTTTCTCTTCTTCCTTTTGAAATGTACCAAACATCTTATCCCAAATAATAAGCGAGCCAGCATGGTTCTTATCAATGTATTTCGGATTTCTTCCGTGATGTACGCGATGGTGTGAAGGGGTATTGAAGACATATTCAAACCATCCCAGTTTGCCAATGGTTTCGGTATGTATCCAAAATTGATATAAGGTATTGAAGGCCGACATCAGAACAAAGTCCATGGTTTCAAATCCCAATAAGGCAATGGGTAAGTTAAAGGAAAATGTCCACACAGTTTGAAGCGAACTTTGGCGCAGCGCAACGGAAAGATTGTATTCTTCACTTTGGTGATGTACAACATGGCCACCCCAAAATAAATTGATCTCATGACTCATGCGATGCCCCCAGTAATAGGAGTGATCCGTGAGCAAGAACAACGCAACCCAGTAAATCCAATTTTTCTCCCACGTAAAAAAGGCAGCATATTGAAACAAGAGATGGTAAACGCCAATGCCAAGAATACTAAGAAACAATCCTGAAAGTTGGGATGTAATGCCACAACTTAAATTAGCAATGGCATCGGGAAATTTATAGAGATCCTTGTGCGTGAACCGCTCAACTAATAATTCCACTCCAATCAGAATGAAAAAAATGGGGATCGATAAAACGATTGGATTTATGTTCAAGGTTATTTATCCTTTAATTTGCACCCGAATATTTCTAGTTAGGCTTCCTTAACGTCATCTCTTAAGAGAAAAAAAGTGTTGCCATTGCGAAATCCATAACTAACATTATTGACCCAAATTTACAAACATGGTATTAAAGATCTTCAAGGCTTTCTGGTTTCTTTCAATGCTTACCACATTGGCCATTTTACTCATCAACTACATTAGTCTCCCCGAAACGGTGGCCATTCAGGAAAATGGTGTATCACAACTAGCTATCGGTAAGGAGCTTTTTTTTTACCTCGCCATGTCGCTGCTGGCGTTCATCAATGTATTGGTTTTTATTATCGCTAAGCTTTACACCAAACAACCCGATTTCCGCACATGGTTTTATGGGCTCATCATCACCTTTAATATCTTCTTTATAATTGCTACTAGCTTTATTAATGTTTACAATAGCAGCGAGAAGTTTAACTATAACAACATTGCCTTTGCGGTTTACGGAAGCCTTGCGCTTATTATTACGTGGGCAGTTGCTTGGCCAATGTATAGTATATACCTAAAATTTTTTCCTAAACAATCAATTTCCGATGTTTGATTCTATGCACTCAAAATCAGGTAGTTATGGTTTGTTAGTTTATCTATTTTATAATTGTGATTTTAGCACTGCCCCTTGTATTGATATTGAAAATCGTTTTATTAGCTGCGAATTGAATTGTCATCCCGCCAAGGGCTGGAAACCACACAGATTTTTTAAACTAGTAAATTCGATTTTTTTTAACTGTACATTCTTTTACTTCTATTAATAAGGTATGGCGAAAGCAGACAAGACTTCGACTACGTTCGATTATAATGAATCGAGCATAAAGTCGCTCGATTGGCGTGAGCATATTCGGTTGCGCCCCGGCATGTACATCGGTAAGTTGGGTGACGGTTCATCCAAAGACGATGGTATTTATGTGCTTGTTAAAGAGGTAATGGATAATTGCATTGATGAGCATATGATGGGCCATGGCCGAAGCATCGATATAAAAATTACAGACCAGCGTGTTGTCGTGCGCGATTATGGAAGAGGAATCCCTCTAGGGAAAGTAGTGGATGTGGTTTCTAAAATCAACACCGGTGCAAAGTATGATTCGGGTGCCTTTCAAAAGTCAGTGGGATTGAATGGAGTTGGTACCAAGGCGGTGAATGCGCTTTCAAATTATTTTAAGGTGCAGGCGTTCCGCGAAGGGCAAACTAAAATTGCCGAGTTTAAAAAAGGTATACTTTTCAACGATCCGAAACAAGGTAAGAGCGATGAGCGCAATGGAACATTGGTTGAGTTTGAACCAGACAACACCATGTTCAAGCATTATCATTTCATTCCCGAGTATTTGGATGATTTGATGTGGAATTATGCTTTTCTAAATGCAGGCCTTTCGATCAACTACAATAACAAAAAGTATTATTCTAAAGAAGGTCTTCTTGATTTATTGCGGCAGAAAGCGGACGCAGAAGAATTACGATATCCAATCGTACATGCCAAAGGGGAGGATATCGAATTCTCGCTTTCGCATGGTAATCAATACGGTGAAGAATATTATTCATTCGTAAATGGCCAGAACACGACACAAGGTGGTACACACTTAGCCGCCTTTCGGGAAGGTATTGTAAAAGGTGTTCGCGATTTCTATAAGAAGGATTATGATGCAGCAGATATTCGCGCGAGCATCATTGCGGCTATCGCTATTCGAGTGCAGGAGCCTGTATTTGAATCGCAGACGAAAACAAAATTGGGTTCTACTAACATGGCGCCAGAAGGTGCTTCAGTAAGAAGCTTTGTTGTTGAATTTGTTTCGAAAGAACTGGAGATCTATCTGAATAGAAATCCGGCTGTGGCAGAAGCCATGTCGAAACGCATTTTGCAATCGGAGCGTGAGCGAAAAGAAATTGCCGGCATAAAAAAACTCGCCAACGACCGCGCAAAAAAAGCGAACCTGCACAACAAGAAGCTTCGCGATTGTCGGTATCATTTTGATGAGAAGAATGAGAAAGGTGTTGACTCCGTGATCTTCATAACAGAAGGTGACTCCGCCAGCGGATCGATCACAAAATCACGCGATGTTGCAACACAAGCCGTGTTTAGTTTGCGTGGTAAACCCTTAAACTGCTTCTCGCTTACCAAGAAGGTAGTGTATGAAAATGAGGAGTTTAACCTTCTTCAACATGCCTTAAATATTGAAGATGGCATTGAAGGTCTTCGCTACAATAAAGTTATTATTGCTACCGATGCCGATGTTGACGGAATGCACATTCGCTTGTTGTTGATGACATTCTTCTTGCAGTTCTTTCCTGATCTTGTTAAGGCAGGCCATGTATTTATTTTAGATACTCCACTGTTTCGTGTTCGCAATAAGAAAGAGACAATTTATTGCTATAGCGATGAAGAGAAACAAGCGGCCATTATAAAGATTGGAACGAAGCCAGAGATTACACGCTTTAAAGGTCTTGGTGAAATTTCCCCCGATGAGTTTGGTGAATTTATTGGCGAGAATATTCGCTTGCAGCCTGTACTCTTGGGTGATGGCCACCTTGCCAAAACCCTTGAGTTCTACATGGGCAAAAACACACCCGATCGTCAGGAATTTATCATCGATAACTTACGAGTTGAATTAGATAAGGTAGAATCAAAAGAAACAGTTGAAGAGCTAACAGAAGAAATGTAAGTCTAGTAATAAGTAATTATAGTTATGAGTAAAGTAAAATCAGATTTACCCAAAGAAAAAATAATTCGTAGGATAATATTAATGAGAGGAGAGAAGGTATTGCTGGATGTTCATTTAGCAGAAATGTATCGTGTTGAGACCAGATCGCTTAAGCAAGCCGTGCGGAGAAACTTGGAAAGATTTCCAGAGGATTTATGTTTCAATTAACCGAAGATGAAATCGAATTGGTGGTATCACAATCTGTGATACCTTCAAAGAGCTACCTTGGAGGAGCCAAGCCTTTTGCATTTACAGAGTCAGGAGTTGCCATGCTTTCAAGTGTATTAAAAAGTAAAAGAGCTGTTGAAATGAATATTGAGATTGTTAGAACCTTCGTCCTATTGAGAAAAATAGCTGCCAACTACACAGAAATTATGAAGAAGTTGGATGAACTGGAAAAAAACTATGATGGACGATTTAGAGAAATACACACGACATTAAATTACCTTATAGATCCACCTGAAGAACCTAAAAAATCAATTGGATTTAAGAGAAGTGATGAGGTGAGCAATAGAATGAGGAAAAAATGAGCAAAAAACAAAAGATTGGCGTTCCGGAAATAAACAAACCAAACACCACCGATGAAAACGGAGATGTGGTCATTCACTCCCTTGCTATTGACGGCATGTATCAAAATTGGTTTTTGGAGTATGCATCGTATGTAATTTTAGAACGTGCCGTGCCGCGCATTGAAGATGGGTTCAAGCCCGTGCAACGCAGAATCATGCATTCGCTTAAAGAGATGGATGACGGACGTTTTAACAAAGTGGCTAACGTGATTGGTAACACCATGCAATATCATCCGCACGGTGATGCTTCTATTGGCGATGCCATTGTTAACATCGGTCAGAAAGATATTCTTATTGAAACACAAGGTAATTGGGGCGATGTAAGAACGGGCGATGGTGCAGCTGCTCCGCGTTATATCGAAGCCAGACTTTCTAAGTTTGCACTTGATGTTGCCTTCAACGGTCAGACTACAGAATGGCAATTGTCGTATGACGGGCGAAAGAAAGAACCCGTTACGTTACCCGTCAAGTTTCCGCTGCTGCTCGCGCAGGGTGTAGAAGGTATTGCCGTTGGCCTTTCCACAAAAATACTTCCGCACAATTTTAATGAACTGATCAAAGCATCGATCGATATATTAAAAGGAAAGAATCCGAAAATTTATCCAGACTTTCTTACAGGAGGTATTGGCGATTTCTCTGAATACAATCAAGGATTACGCGGAGGTAAAATTAAAGTACGCGCCAAAGTTGAGATCGTTGACAAGAAAACTTTAGTCATTAAAGAAATACCGTTTGCTACAACAACAACTTCATTGATGGAATCCATTGTGAAGGCGAGCGAGAAAGGACAGATTAAAGTAAAACAGGTAATTGATAATACTGCTAGAGATGTAGAGATTCAAATTCTTCTTCAGCCCGGCCAATCACCTGAGATTGCATTGGATGCGCTCTATGCATTTACGGATTGTGAAATTAGCATCTCACCAAATGCGTGTGTTATTGTTGAAGACAAGCCTAAGTTTATACCGGTTGGTGAAATATTAAAATACAACACCACTCAAACCGTTGCGCTCTTAAAACAAGAGCTTGAAATAAAGAAAGCCGAGTTGATGGAGCGAATTTTATTTTCGTCACTCGAAAAGATATTTATCGAAAACCGAATCTACCGCGACATTGAAGAAGCAGAAAGTTGGGAAGAGGTAATTGCTAAAATTGACAAAGGATTAAAGCCGCATAAGAAAAAATTCTATCG
>JBBRFY010000201.1:0-8086 GCA_038241205.1 Cytophagales bacterium | reverse complement strand
ATACGGGTTCGCCTTCACGCTTAAGTGATGGTGCACGCACACCCGTCCAGTTGTACTTTTTTCCATCAACAAACACCATTGTTCCAGCTATGCCGTTGGCAGTAAGTGTACCTTCAAATTCTAAATCTCTTGTTTCTTTTTCCCACTGCGGTGGAATGGTGAAACTGAATTTTCCGTCTTTGAAATTTACCTTAGAAATTGGGCGCGCACTTCCACCAGAATAGACAAATCTACCCACAAGAGTTTTTAATCCGGAGTGTTGCACCTCCAACCATGATGGCTGTTCCTTACCTCCAACCATAATGACAAGATCCCATCGGCCTTCGAGTGGTGAACCTTCTTCATCGTTGTAAAAAACAGAAGTGGCAAACGAAGTTGAGTATGCTGCTATTAAAAATACCAGTACACCAAAATATCGCAGGGCAGTGGTTGTGCTAAATTCAAATATCTTTTTCATGTTGTTTTTTATTTTGTATAAACTATAAAATGCAATTCTATTTACCTGTTAAACTCTTAATTAGTTTTATCTCTTCTTTGTTATACGCGGTTCCATCTTTTCTAAAAATATCATGAAACCAAATTTTTGGTTCTTTACCATCCGGCATTGGAGTGTCCCATGCATACATGGTATTTGTTTTTCCGGCTACTAAACCCCAGTTGTATGCACCAATATTTTCTGCTTTTAACATCGGCATTATATTTTCAAAACGGCTACCTCTTGTGCGTGCCATGTACTCGGTGCAGATTAATGGACGACCATATGTTCTTAAGGTATCGATCCATTTTTTATGCTCTACTTCATCTGAATAATTGTGATAGGTAGTAACATCTGAATTGGCCAACTGATATTTATTTAAATCTACCAACTCGTTTGCCCAAACTCCTGCAGACAACGGTTGCGATGGATTCACTTCTCTTCCCCACTTAAATGCTTCTTCTAAAAGTGCCATTGATTTATTTCCATAACCTGAATTACCAGGCTCGTTATACAAATCCCAAAGCACAATTCGCTTATCATTTGCAAAGTGAGTGAGCACATCTTTTTCATATCGCTCCAATACGTTAATCAATGTTGAGTCTTCATGAATTTTATCGCCCGGATCGCGCACCCAGCCCGAGTTGTGAATGCCCGGTCGTGGCTCGGGTTGCTTGCCCGATTGATAGGTAGGCGTCCAACAATCGTCAAACAAAACAAACAGTGTTGAGATGTGATGTTTATCGGCAATGTCTAAATATTGATTAACACGATTTTTAAAACCCGTTGAATCAATTTCCCAAGCAAGATGATGTAAATACACGCGCATCGAATTTAAACCAATAGATTCTGCCCAACCCAATTCACGATTGATGGTTGCTGTGTCAAATGTTTCGGCTTGCCACATTTCAAGTTGATTGATAGCAGTGCTTGGAATAAAATCGCAGCCACGCAACCACCCTTTGTCTTTATACCATTCGTTGGCTTGTTCTTTTGTCCAGACTTCGCGAACGGATTTCACTTGCGCAACTGGGGTTTGTGTTTGTTGCTCTGATTTTTTACATCCTGCGAATGCGAGACTCAACAAGGCTGCAATAATAAAGGTATGCTTCATAGAAACGAATTTGGTTATTCAAATCGAAGCTACCAAAATGATCTGGCAATTGCGAACAGCTTGGAAAGGTAATGCCGTTACGTCAAAACTTTCTTGATGACCTCACTGCAAAAAACCGGAGTCGAGAGAGGTCAGGGCTAAAGTTCTCTTCATAATTCTGGCAATAACCACGTCCTTAAAACCGTGGTTATACAGTAAAAAATTAATTTGGCTCTAGCCCTGATGTGACAGTTTGCAATGCGTCCACAACGTAAAAAATCCAAATATGAAAAAAGAAATTATTGCATGCGGTTGATCTTCTATCGATCCGTGTCCAACCGAAGCACCAGATTAAAATTAACGTCAAGTTCTTCCTGAGTCTTAATCATTCCCATCATTTTTTGAGGTGGCTCAAGATTAAAATCAGAGAATAGAAATTGTCTTCCTCCGCTCAAATAAATAAGCCCTGAAGGTTTCGCTTCAATCGCGCACTTCACATCAAATTGCTTTGATGTCCCGGCCAGCGAAATAGTTATCACCCCTTTAAACTTTTCCTCTTTCAAATTATATTTTGGCAATCGTTCAAACGACTTAAAGGTAATAACGATGTTAGGATACTCTTTTGCCTTAATCGTATTCATTAAATCGTGTGTCATCATTTGCAGGCCACAATCAAATAGCGAAGCTTGCAACGCTACAGAACCTTTAATGAATACTGGTTTTTTATTTTTTCCGCCTTCTTGTAAAACCAATGTGTCGCTACCAAAATAATTCGGTATTACACAATGGAAGGAGTTAACATTTGTTTTACCCGATATAATCAGCTTACTATCTTTTTGAACAATTAAACAGTGTATAAGGTAATTTCTTCCTGCTTCTTCTGGAAAAGAAAACGAACTAATAAGAAGACAACCAAAAATAATCCACATGTTTTTCATACTGATCGCACAAAGAAAAAAAGTTCCGGCCAAACATGTTGACCAGATCTTTACAAAGTTAAACCTCATTCTTGCATTAGAATCCGATAGAACCTTCGAATACAAAACCACTAAATTTACCTTTATTTAAAATGTTAGCATCAGGGTAATCGTTGTATTTCTGCGTTACATATTCTGCTTTTACCAAAATGTTGCGCGTAACATACCAACCCGCAGCAAATGCAGTGCGATCAACAGAAATATCTTGGCGTACACCTTGGCTAACGTTAGGCTGTACAGTGGAAGATCCAAAAGCCATAGTGCCGCTTACTGTATTGTATTTCGCGCCAACATATAATTTATCATTTGCAAAACGATATAAAATATCAGCTTCCAATTGTGTGAATTTACGATCGCTTTGTTTTGTGAGCGCAGGGTTTGCAGGGTTAGTAGATTGAAGCTCTCCATTCTCTACCTGACTATTACCTTTCGCAATTTCATATGTAGCAAAAAGTTCTAAGCCATGAAATTTAATAAATGGGTTAACCATGATTGATGTTACATTGTCTTTAAATCCAGGATTGACACGACCTGAGAATGCATTCGCACTAAGTGTTGCCGCAACGGGCTCCATAACATAATAGTAATGTGAACCGGTGCGATCGCCTCCATATACGGTATTGCTAATAGAAGACTTCGTTGTATAAAAAGAACCGGTGAGGCGAATGCGAAGATCTTCGTTGATGGCTTTATCGAAACCTACCTTACCATAGAGGGAAGGTTTACGATCGTCTTTCTTTGTTGTACTACCTTGAATTTCACCATCGGTCATACCCAACATCGCGATGATACCGTTTTTATGCCAGTACAATTCTGCACCGATCTCAGTTGTAAAAGCATCCATGATATTATTTTCCATAAATGGATTCCATAGTGTATTACCACCATCGCTTCTACGAAAGTGAGCGTCACCATAATTAATTTCCATGTGACCAACTTTCAGCGTAAGGTCGCTCCAAAGTTTATTCAAAAATTCACTATGTAAAAATCCTACTTTATCGATTTGCAAATAGCCACCTTTCACCCAAAATTCGTTGTGGTGGCGGGAAGACATATAAGAAACCAAGTTCAGCCTTACACCATCTGTCAGTTGAACATCCAAATTCAAATTGGCCATCGCCAGATTCGTACCTTTTTGTAAGTCATATAACTTATTGGTGTTGGCTCCCACAATGTCAAAACTATTTTCGTGTTTTAGCATTTGAAACTGCTGCGCGAAATTTGCACCAATGCGAAGTTTAAAACCATCGTAAACTACCGTATCAACTTTTGAAGGTTCAAATACATTTACACCACGTTGATCGTATGGGCGGAAATATTGTACGGCAGGTTGTTGCGCAAAGGTAGCGGCCGCCACAAATAGCAAGCTTAACATTAACAGTAATCTTAATCTGTAATTTCGTGCTGTTTTCATGTTTAAAAAAATTTTTGTTTAAGTATAAATTAATTAGCTCTTTTTGAAAGTCAAATCGAACGTCATCGTAATTTCATCTCCGGTAGTAACTGTACCGAACATAAAAGAAGGTGGGTCGACATTGAATTCCGACATTTTAAAAGTCTTCGATGTTTTGCAGGTAATTGTGTGGTCGGCATTAGCGGTGTATATACTCTCCACCTCAATGGGTTTGGTAACGCCCGCAATGGTGAGGCTACCTGTGCATATAATTTTATTGCCTACTACTGTTGATGTGTTAATTACATAGGTAATTTGTTTAAACTCCCCAGCCTTCAAAGCAGCGTATGCATTTTTATCCATTGCGTTTTTTCCACTTTTCAAAGTTTTCACAGCAATCGTTAGCGTAAGCGACTTCACTTCCGTGATCTTATTATTTTCCAATTGAAAAATGGAATTGCAGGTGAAGTCTGCTGCTGTCATTTCCCAATTATGCAGCGTTGAGGTTCCTGTAAGAATTACATTTGCTTTCAGTGCTTTGTAAGCATCTTGTGCACTAACAGGCGAAATATTAAAGAAGCATGAACTAGCGATTAAAAAGAGGATTAAATGCTTTCGGGATGAAAATTTAAAATTCTGTTTCATAATACTTTTGTTGATTGTTTAACAGGGAGCTACAAGATTAGTGGTTCAATCATGACTTATAACTGACAATGCTTAGTATCCCTTATGATTTTTATTAGCTATTACATCGTTGGAAAATCGCGGATGAGTATGAAAGGACTGCGACTTGCAAAGTATTAGATTGATACCGAGATACAATAATTCAAAATGGTTATTGCAATAGATTTTAACTTTTCCAGACGGTGAAAGGTTTTTGCTACCTTACCTTTCAAACGCTAGTATTAATATCCATGAAAAGAAACAACGTCATCTCATCGCTCGTGTTGAGCGCATTGTTTTTACTTTTTTATTCTTGCAAACCGAATGAAGCAATAAAGGCAAATGCCAACAAAAATTATCTTGAAGAGATTACCATTCAACAACTTCAAGACGGATTTAAAAGTGGAAAGTTTACTATTGAACAAGTAGTGAAAGATTACCTTATACGCATTGAAAAAATTGATAAAAAAGATGCACGCCTCAATTCAATAATTTTCGTAAATCCTGAAGCGCTTACTATTGCAAGAGCATTAGACACAGAACTCGATTCTGGAAAAAGTCGCGGCCCGTTGCACGGCATTCCTGTTATTTTAAAAGATAATATTGATACCCACGACATGCCCACAACAGCGGGCGCAACGGTGTTACGAAATTCATATCCTATTCACGATAGTGAAATTGCGAAAAAATTAATAGCAGCCGGAGCCATCATCATTGCAAAAGCAAATTTAAGTGAGTGGGCAAACTTCAGAGCAGATATGTCTTCAAGTGGTTGGAGTGGCATTGGCGGACAAACTAAAAATCCATACGTGCTCGATCGCAATCCGTGTGGATCAAGTGCAGGATCTGGCGTTGCTACAGCCGCGAATCTTTGCGCATTTGCTATTGGAACTGAGACGAACGGATCGATTGTGTGCCCATCAAACAACAACGGACTCGTAGGATTAAAACCAACGGTAGGGCTAATCAGCAGAACGGGCATCATCCCCATTTCATTTACACAAGATACTCCAGGCCCAATGTGCCGCACGGTTGAAGATGTTGCCATTAGCTTGGGAGCTTTTGTGGGTATTGATTCTTCCGACAGCAAAACATTCGCTTCTGCAGGTAAATCATTTACGGACTACACTCCATTTCTAAAACGCGATGGCCTTCGTGGGAAACGAATTGGTTTGTTAAAAAATCGATTGGGTTTTCATGCGCGTGTTGATACGTTGATGAAACAAACAGTTGTCTACTTAAAAAGTCAAGGTGCAGATGTTATTGAATTAGATTTCTCAATGGATCGAGATATTAATTCAGCATCCTTTCAGGTGTTGCTTTATGAATTTAAGAATGGGCTGGAAAAATATTTTTTAAGTCTTGGTAATAACGCGCCAATTAAGACGATGAAAGATTTGATTGAATTCAACAAAAAAGATTCTATTGAACTTCGCTTTTTCGATCAAAAATTATTAGAGATGGCAAATGCTAAAGGTAATTTACAATCGAAAGAATATCTAGAGTCGCTTGCAACGATGCATAAAGGAAGTCGTGAAAATGGAATCGATAAACTTCTGCGTGAAAATAATCTTGATGCTTTGATGGCACCAACTGGTTCACCGGCATGGAAGACCGACCTTATTAATGGCGATCACTTTATAGGAGGCAGCTCATCGCTGGCCGCAATTTCAGGCTATCCTTCTATTACTGTTCCCATGGGTTTTATTGATGAACTCCCTGTTGGTGTTTCATTTTTTAGCAAAGCGTGGAGTGAACCCTTACTTATTGAAATTGCTTTTTCTTACGAGCAAGGAACAAAACACAGAAGAGCTCCAAAGTATATTCCTTCTAATTAAATTTATAAAGATGATGGAAAGGTATGGGTGCTATTTCAAATCCTTCAACGCTTGCTTTCGTAGCGTTCGCTGAAGCGACCAGAACCAACTACCATAGCCTACCAAAATTTCTTCACCCGCTTCAATATCGCGCTTGGCATCGATAAAACATTTTTTTCCTTCGCTTATACTTTCGCTGTTGTTTTTCAATCCTTCACGTTTGGCTAATCCCTTGGCATCATTCGCATATCGTGCAAAAGCTTTTAGATTATGCTTTGCATTGATAACGGTGTTGCGAGTGATGTACATTAAATACGTATTGTGGCCATCCTCATGCTTCACTTCTTTCCACGTTTGAATCTTTCCTTTGTATTCTACAATGCGTTCTCCTTTTTTTATCTTCTTCTTTGTAAAAAGACCTTTACCTGCATTGGGTAGTTTTGATTTTTTAATAACGAGTTGTTTTTCGAGTAGCGGCATAAAACAGAATTGATTTTTGTGTTTGTATAATTCCGCAAGTATGCTCAATTTTTTATTTAAAAAAACAGACCTCCTTATTTCGGTTAGTAAAAATTATCGTGGAGTTAACGTCTAATGAATGACATATGTCTTCTCAGATTTCTTGTTCTTAATTTATTTCAGAGAACCGAATTGCCACACCACCACCGGTAGCCAATTTTATTTGCAATTCTGATTTTGCTGTAACTATTTCGTTTTTGATTTCAATAGGAAGAGGATTGCTTATCACATCAAGCATCCCTTCCATATTGGTAAATCTCTGCGGTGTACTTTTTGATAATGACGAACCATAAATTGCCCCTGATGATGCTCACCCCCTGGCATTCTGCTTACATAGCCTGTCTTAAGGCGATGGATATTATATTGTTGACAGACTTTAAAGGCATCTTCCAACTGACTTTCATAATTGGCTACATTTCCACCTGTTTCATGATGAGCGATTAATCCTATTTTCTTCTCTTTTGCATAACGGCTTATTTCAGCTATGTCATAGTCAGGATACGGTTTTGTAAAACTAAAATTTCCTGTTCCAGCCCAGTCTCCTTCCCAACCTTCATTCCATCCTTCCGCCAACACAACAGAAAGGTGATGCATACTCGCAAAGTCAATCAACTCTTTCATGTTTTCAGTAGTTGCACCATGCGTAGAGCCCGCTTCCCAAGTTTGTATTTTAAGATGCATAAATGAGATAAGAAGTGATTAGATCATCCGGCTTCTCTGCAATTTGAATGGTTCGCCAGGGTGTTTTCATTGGTGAATCGCAACTACTCTGTCACCATTTGTCCAAGGAACTAAATCACACTTCAACGTTTTATTACCAGAATTAAAAAGCGTCATGGAAGCATAGTCCATTAAAGCAGCTTCATGAAAACTCAAATCCACCAAGCTGAAAAATCTCTAATCAGTGCGAACTCCGTGAGTTCGTCCATGATCACAAAATCTTTTAGGTTTTGTTGTTGAGGTATTTCATATCGACACCAATACCATCATTAAAAACCCTAAACTCAATATATGCTATGCAGTATTGAAACTAAGAAGGAATTCTGGTTGATCGAGTTTGAAGAAAAGAACCAACTTCCAGAGGGATATTCGACAATAGACTATGAATCCAAAGGATTTATGGAAAGCAAATTCATACAAGACTTTCCG
>JBBRFY010000200.1:0-8106 GCA_038241205.1 Cytophagales bacterium | reverse complement strand
GGTCGCGTCCATGAGCCATCGGGTTGTGCATGGCTTGCATATAAATTACTATTGGTGCTGTTGGCAATTTCACTAAAATAAATAATCATGTGTTTACGATCGGCAGACATGGATGCACCGTAGAATCTACCTTTATTCATCTTATCAAAATCTTTTACAGAAAGTTCCGTCAATGATCCACCATTCACAATTGAAAATCCTTTTTCACCTTTCGATCGTCCACCTTTTATAAACAAACTTCCATCTTCGAATACAGTGAATACTTGATTGGACCGATGAATATTTAATGGGGATTTAGGATGCTCTGCCTGACTCCAAACACCATTCGCATCTTTTTTTGAAAACCAGATGTCTTGCGTATCTTCCTTACCCATTGTATTGTCAGGATGATTTTGCACGAAGAAGTATAATGTATTTCCATCTGCTGAAACCACCGGTGCAGCTTCATGATGAAACGTGTTTACTGTTTTGTCCATCTTTACCAACTCATAGCGCTCACTAAACTGCTGCGCGGCCAGATGAAGAGAAGAAAGTAAAATAATCAGTATGAATAATTGTCGCATGCGTGATAGGGTTTAACGAAGGGTAAAGTTAAAACTTTAAGTTAAAAATCGATCGACCAAAAAACCGAATTGGAAGCGGGTTGAAGGTAATTAGTGGAGTGCGTATTCGTTTTCTCTAAATTACATTTTACAGAATCGGTCTTCCACTCAGGTATATCACCGATATAATAAGAATTAACGCCACACTATTAAGCACAAGCATGCGCATGTGTTTAGCAGCATCAAGCGATAGTTTTTTTGTTGTAATGCGCGCCACGGTAATCAACGCGATAACAACGAACATACCGACAATGTGTTCGGCAGTCCAATATCTCACTTCTTTATTTTTCATTGCTTCAGAAGTAAACTGAACCAATGGACTAACAAAATACAGAAGCAGCCCAACAACGAGTTGAAGATGTGTAAAAATCAATAGATACAAACTTGCCTTATTATCAAAATTACCGTACGGTTTTTTGTTTATAATGCCAATGGCGGCCATAACAATAACCACTACGATCATAATCAAAACAAAATAACGAAGCAGAACATGGGTATGAAGCAATCCTTGATACATAGTATTTTATATTTAAGGTTCGAAAATAGCACTTTTCAGTTTAACTTTGAATACCACTATCAGATAATCGTGAATGGGTAGACATAAAAAATTAAGCACTAAAAATAAAAAACCACTTATGAAAAAACTTACGCTCCTTGCCTTTATCATTTCATTTTCAGCCTCTGCGCAAACGCTTACCTTTAAATGGAAGACCGATACACTGCTTCGAATACCGGAATCAGTTTTAGCAGATGTTCAGCGTAACATTTTATATGTATCGTGTATTGATGGCAAACCCGATGGAAAGGATGGCATCGGATCGATTGCAACCGTTTCGCCAGCCGGAAAAATTCTTAACGCTAATTGGGTTACCGGATTAGATGCGCCTAAAGGTATGGGTATGTATAAAAATAATTTGTACGTAGCCGATCTTACTCGCGTGGTTACCATTGATATCCCTACCGGAAAAATAATAAATACAACTGAGATAGAAGGTGCTCAATTTTTAAATGACATTACGGTTGATGCAAAAGGAAACGTTTATATATCTGATTCTTCCACTGGAAAAATTCACATGCTAAAAGATAATAAAGTAGAATTATACTTTAGCGGCACCGAACTTAAAGGCACGAATGGATTGCTTGCGTTGAAAGACGGACTCTACGTAGTTGATTTTCAAAGCGGGATTAACTACAAGCTAAGTGCGGATAAAAAATTAGTAAAGTTTACAGAAACTGCAAGTGGCGCTGATGGAATTATTCATGTTGGTAAAGACGAATACATTGTATCAAACTGGCATGGTGAACTGTACTTTGTAGATGCTACAGGTAAATCGACCAAGATATTAGATACAAAAGAAGAAAAAATAAGTGCAGCAGACATTTGGTATGACGATAAATCAAAAACCGTTTATGTGCCTACCTTCTTTTCGAATTCGGTGATGGCGTATTCATTTCTAAGAAAATAATAAAGTTTAGTTGCAAGCTTCACGCTGCAATTTAGTGGCGTGAAGCCTGTGACTTAAAATAACACAGGTCAAACGATTCTACATTCTAACTCCTGTATTCTAAATTCTTCCTCTACATATTTCTCCTATACTGCCCACCAACTTCAAACAACGATTTTGTAATCTGACCGAGCGAGCAAACTTTGGTGGCTTCCATTAGTTCTTCAAAAATATTTTTATTTAAGATGGCAGCTTGTTGAACGTTTTCTAATAGTGCAGTCGATTTATCTCCTTGAAAAGTATGAAGCGCACGCAGCATATTAATCTGATATTCTTTCTCTTCTGTAGTGGCGCGAATAACTTCTTTTGGAATAATCGTGGGCGATCCCTTTGAACTCAGAAAGGTATTGACCCCAATAATTGGAAATTCGCCTGTATGTTTTAGCATTTCATAATATAAACTCTCTTCCTGAATCTTGCCGCGCTGATACATCGTCTCCATTGCGCCTAACACACCTCCCCTTTCAGTAATGCGATCGAATTCAGTAAGCACCGCTGCTTCCACTAAATCGGTTAACTCTTCGATGATGAACGAACCTTGTAACGGGTTTTCATTTTTTGCTAAGCCTAACTCTTTATTGATGATGAGTTGAATGGCCATCGCTCTGCGAACAGATTCTTCCGTTGGTGTGGTAATCGCTTCATCATACGCATTGGTGTGAAGTGAATTGCAGTTATCGTAAATGGCGTACAGTGCCTGAAGCGTTGTGCGTATATCATTGAAATCAATTTCCTGCGCATGCAGCGAACGACCTGATGTTTGAATATGATACTTCAACATCTGCGAACGCGAATTGGCATTGTATTTATTTTTCATTGCCTTTGCCCAAATTCTTCTGGCCACACGACCGATCACAGCATACTCCGGGTCAATACCATTTGAAAAGAAGAATGAAAGGTTCGGTGCAAACTCATTGATGTCCATGCCACGACTTAAATAATATTCCACGTAAGTGAAACCATTCGCTAAGGTAAAGGCAAGTTGCGTTATCGGATTTGCGCCAGCTTCTGCAATATGATAACCCGAAATAGAAACGGAATAAAAATTACGCACATTCTTATCGATGAAATATTGCTGAACATCTCCCATCAAACGCAGGGCAAATTCAGTGGAGAAGATGCATGTGTTTTGTGCTTGATCTTCTTTTAAAATATCGGCCTGAACGGTGCCACGCACTTGCGATAAGGTATCTGCTTTAATTTTTTCGTAAACATCTTTTGGCAAAACCTGATCGCCTGTTACTCCGAGCAACATCAAACCTAAGCCATCATTTCCTTTGGGGAGATTGCCTTGGTAGGAAGGAGCAGCCTCACCCCGGCCCTCTTCGGGGGAATACACCTCACCCCCCGCCCTCTCCGAAGGAGAGGGAGCTGATGATGCATTCAATTGAATTTTGTTGATGCGATAAAGTTCAGCAATCTTGACTCTAACTTCTTCTTCGAGTCCGTTGTTCTTAATGTATATCTCGCATTGCTGATCGATGGCAGCATTCATAAAATATGCAAGCAACATAGGTGCGGGACCATTGATGGTCATCGACACCGAAGTTTTTGGATCGGCAAGATTAAACCCACTGTATAATTTCTTAGCATCATCAAGACAACAAATGCTTACACCTGAGTTTCCAATCTTTCCATAAATATCCGGACGGTAATCTGGATCGTTTCCATAAAGCGTAACCGAATCAAATGCAGTAGACAAACGCTTTGCGGGCATGCCTTGACTTACATAATGAAATCTTCTGTTTGTTCTTTCTGGTCCGCCTTCACCGGCAAACATTCGCGCGGGATCTTCACCTTCTCTTTTGAATGGATAGATACCTGCGGTGTACGGAAATTCTCCTGGTACATTTTCTTGTAAACTCCATTTTAAAAGATCGCCCCAACTTCTATAATTCGGCAGCGCCACTTTCGGAACGTGTGTATGTGAAAGCGATTCGGTGTGTGTCTGAATTGCAATTTCTTTATCGCGTACTTTAAATTTAAAAAATGGCTCTTTGTATTGTTTTGATTTTGAAGGCCATTCTTCTATAAGCTTTAAATTTTTAGGATCGAGGTTGAGTTTTGTTTTAGTGGCCTCATCGGAGAGTAAGGCCGCATCCCCCAGCCCCTTCTCCGCAAGAGAAGGGGCGGCAACCTCATCCCCCAGCCCCTTCTCCGGAAGAGAAGGGGCGGCTTGTAGTAATTTAGATACCTTATTTAATGCGTAGAGATTTTCAGCAATCTCGGCTTGGTCGTTTACCCATTCGTCATACTTTCTATTTCCTTCTGAGATTTCGCTAAGGTATCGTGTGCGATGTGGTGGTATAACAAAAATCTTCTCGGACATTTCACGGGTGATCTTGAAAGTGGACTCCAACTTCGCTCCTGTTTTCTCTCCAATTTTATCGATGATGTGTTTGTAAAGTTGGTTCGTTCCGGGATCATTAAATTGAGAGGCGATGGTTCCGAATACCGGCATATAATCCAGTTTCTTATCCCACAGTTGATGATTGCGTTGGTATTGTTTTTTTACATCGCGCAATGCATCAAGTGCTCCACGTTTATCAAATTTGTTTAGCGCAATAACATCTGCAAAATCAAGCATATCAATTTTTTCAAGTTGCGTTGCTGCACCGTATTCTGGTGTCATCACGTAAAGTGAAATATCGCTGTGATCTAAAATCTCGGTATCACTTTGTCCGATGCCGGAGGTTTCTAAAATAATTAAATCATATCCGGCAGCCTTCAATACTTGTATTGCCTCTTTCACATAAGCCGACAAGGCAAGATTGCTTTGACGTGTTGCTAACGAGCGCATGAATACATGTTCGTTGTTAATAGCATTCATGCGAATGCGATCGCCCAATAATGCACCACCCGTTTTGCGTTTTGATGGATCAACCGAAACGAGTCCAATTGTTTTTCCACTTTCTTTAAAATCAATTAAAAATCTTCTTACAATTTCATCTACCATAGATGATTTTCCTGAGCCACCAGTTCCGGTAATTCCCAACACAGGCGCTTTTGATACTGCGGCTTTTTTATTTATTTCTTCAAATGCTTTTTTATGATCATCAAAATAATTTTCTGCCGCAGAAATATATTGAGCAATCAGCACATGATTGTCAACTGTCAATTGTCCTTTGTCAATTACCTTTCCGGTAGGATAATCACTTTGCTCCACCAAATCATTTATCATTCCCTGAAGGCCCATGGCGCGACCATCATCAGGCGAATAAATTTTAGTGATGCCATATTCCATCAACTCTTTTATTTCTTCGGGTAAAATTACACCACCACCACCGGCAAAAATTTTAATATGACTCGCACCTTTTTCATTTAGTAAGTCATACATGTATTTAAAATATTCTGTATGTCCACCTTGGTAACTCGTCATAGCAATGGCTTGCACATCTTCTTGAATGGCAGTGTTCACCACTTCATCCACACTCCGGTCGTGCCCTAAATGAATTACCTCTACTCCAGTCGATTGAATAATTCTGCGCATAATGTTAATGGCAGCATCGTGCCCATCAAACAAACTAGCAGCGGTGACAATTCGAACTTTATTCTTTGGCTTATAGGGTTCTTGTGCTTGATGTCCCGCTAAAGGCTGTTCTTCTTTCTTTATCTTTTCGGTACTGGTTGTTTCCGTGCTCATGATTCCTTTTTTTACTGATATATAAGTGTAATTCCAATGTACGTTGAACGAAGGCTACACGCCTCAGGCTACAGGCTTGCAGCTTGAAGCGTGTAGCTTGCGGCCTAGAATTTATCCCTGAAGCCTCAAAATTCAATGCTAATCTCCCTAAGCAAAAAGATCATCGCGCAAAAATACTGAGAATCAATCGATTTAGCGAACGGGAGTTAGGTTCTTACAAGTATGGCATGATCCAATTGAATTGGTTTATATATATTCACCTAAAATCATCCATGTTGTACAGATCAGGAATTTTTAGAATCTCTATTTTTTACTCCTCATAGTAAGTGGATCGAGCCTGTATGCCCAATCCAGTCTCGATACGGTTAAGCGTAACAAAGTATTTAAACTTTTACATAAAGATCAATACAAGCAAGCGTATACAATTCTCAGTGATCTTGACGAGCATTGTCAATATGTTGAAAAAGACAAAGACTATGTTAGAATGCTACTTGACATTACCCAAATTTTCGATTCAAAAGGAAATTATGAATCAAGTCTGGAGTATGCTTTTAAAGCTTACAATATAACTTCAACCCTACCAGGATTCGAACGAGAAGAAGCCAACGCGTTGTTTAATATTTCGAGGGTTTATTATTTTCTGAATCAGCCCCTCACCGGATTAGACTATGCTCATCGAGAATTAGCAATAGGACATCGACTTGCAGACGAAAAAATTATTGCTCAGGCACTTAACACCCTTGGAACGCTACAAGAAAAGCTTGGAGATAATGAAAAGGCTCTACAGTATTATGACAGTTCGTTATCGCTGAGTAAAAAGATAAATGACTTTGGTGGGCAATCCATTACCTTGTATTACATCGGCATTGTTTACTAAAAGAATGGCCAGTTGAAACAGTCTTTACAGTACCAATTAAGAAGTATGGAAATCGATGATTCCCTCAAAAACAGGTATGGCGTTGCATGGTCTTACCAAATACTTGGAGAACTATATATTGAGCTGAAAGATAGCATTGCCGCAGAACGATATTTAACTCGCGCTGATTCATTTTCAAAAATTTTAAATGCTAATGGAATTCTTGCAGAAGTGTATCGAAATAAAAAAGAACTATATCAGTTTAAAGGTAATTTTAAACAGGCCGTTTTTTATGCTGATCTGTATCAAAATCTCAAAGATTCTATTTACAATCATAAATTATTAAGCAATGCTTCTGCACTGCAAAGCAGATTCGAATTGAATAAAAAAATATTGAGTTAAAAGAAAAAGATATCACAGTTCAACAACAGCGAAGTTTAATTATTGCCGCTGCCATCGCGTTAATAGCGATTTCTGTGCTTGCATTTTTTTATTATCGTTCATTTTCGAAAGTAAGAAAACTAAACACAGAAATTGCCCATCAAAATGAAGAGATCAGAATGCAAAGCGAAGAACTTACGGAAGCCAATTTGATTTTGGTAGAACTAAACAAAGCTATTGCAGAACAAAAGGAAGAGATACAATCACAATCTGAAGAGCTTACTGAAAGCAACCAGGCTATTTATGACATCAACCAAAATTTGGAGCAAATCATAAAAGAGCGAACAGCGGAATTAGTGCAGGCATACAAAGAGCTTGATACATTTTTCTATCGGGCATCGCACGATTTCCGCAGACCGCTCACTACGTTTATGGGATTGGCCTAGGTGGCAAAAATTACAGTAAAAGATGAACACACATTAGACCTCTTCGATAAGGTAAGGCAAACCGCTATTAATCTTGACAAGATGCTTTTGAAACTTCAGTCGATAAGCGATGTTGGTGTACAGCATTTAAGTGTGAAGAAAATTTTTATAAAAGATACATTTGATTCCGTCTTTACAACGTTCTATCAAACGCTTCGGGAATCAGAAATGAAACTAAATGTAGAGATCACATTTTCCGGATATTTCCACTCCTACCCCTCGCTGTTAAATGTTGTGCTTGAAAATCTTGTTGAAAATTCTATTCATTTTAAACAAAAGGGTTCTAAAAGTTTTGTGAACCTCAAAGCCTATCAACATAATGAGGAGATTGTTTTAGAGGTAAGCGATAACGGACAAGGTATTGAAGACCAATATCAAGACCGCATATTCGATATGTATTTTCGCGGAAGCGAGCGCTCAACCGGAAATGGTCTTGGTTTATATATCGTGAAAAAAGCGGTTGATAAATTACAGGGCAGAATTACCTTTCAAAGCACATACGATTCAGGTTCCGTCTTTTCCATCTTTCTTCCGAAAGACATAGTGTGAACTTCAAAGTTTAATGTTCCGGTAACGTTGACCCTTGAACCATAAATCAAGAACACTATCTTGCATCTCCTTATGGTTAAAAAAA
>JBBRFY010000199.1:0-8139 GCA_038241205.1 Cytophagales bacterium | reverse complement strand
TGATGGTTCTAATACTAAATCATATTTACCGGGCTCAACTGATTTTGCTTTCAAAATTTGCTTTGCTTGCTCTGCAGCCATCATTGCATCTTCTACCATGTCATACGATTTGTTATATAAGGTAATGCCGCCCGGCCCTTTAACTTTGTCTTCTGATTTGCCATCAAGGTATTCGTAACCCATTCCCATTGGAGCACTAAACGAATCTCTTTCCTTGAACTTTCCAGAAGCAGTATCTACAATCGTTACAGTAAAAAATGGCCAAGTACGATGGATGTCCTGATCAATATAAGATCCTTCTGAAGAGGCAAAGTACTTTTGCTCATTCACTAAAAATAAAATATTGTTAATGTAATTCGCACCTTTCTCCATTGCCTTTGCATTTGCGTTTAGCAATAAATCAGCTTTATCTTTTATCGGAATTTCAAATGCGTTTTTTTGGATTGGTGTCTTGTAGCTCTGCTCACCATAGCCTTGCAAAGGCGCAAGTTGCACAGGCTCTTTCTGAATTTTAGAATTTGCTTTCGCGATGAAAGCAGCTTGCTTGGCCGCCTTCGCGATACCTTCTGGTGTTACATCATTTGTCGATGCAAATCCCCACGTTCCATTTACAATAACCCGAATACCTGTTCCAAACGATTCGGTGTTTACGATGTTTTGAACTTTGTCTTCGCGCGTAACAATGAATTGATTCAGGTATCGTCCGATGCGCACATCACAATACGAAGCACCTGCAGAGCGTGAGGCATTTAAGGCGATGTCTGCCAGTTGTTTCTTTTTGGCAACATCCATAAACGGCTCCAATAATTTTGCAGGGTCGACTGCACGGGCAAAGGAGGGGAGCGGCATCATCAAAGCGCCTGCACCCATTCCTGCCATTTGCATAAAGTCTCGTCTTTTCATTCTGTATTCATTTAGTGGTTAATGATTTTTTGTTGATTGTTATCCATTAATCGATTTTCAACATTGTGTTGGATTTACGATTAACCATTCACGTTTAACCTAAATCGTCCTTCCCGTATTGATAACATTAATTCCGTTAAAGCGCGAAGTAGAACTTCCGTGCGATACAGCACTGACTTGTGAGGGTTGCCCTTTGCCATCGAAGAACGATCCAAACATTCTGTAATCACGTTCGTCACAAATCTTTGCGCAGCTATTCCAAAATTCTTGTGTGTTCGATTGATATGCAACATCGTTTAGCATACCCGCAATTTTTCCATTTTTAATTTCATAGAAAACGGTGCCACCAAACTGAAAGTTGTATCGTTGCTGATCAATTGAATACGAACCACGTCCGCCAATGTAAATACCTTTCTCAACATCTTTAATCATTTGGTCGATGGAGTATGGATCTTTACCCGGTGCTAAAGAAACGTTTGGCATGCGTTGAAATTGGACATCACTCCAGCTTTGCGCATAGCAGCATCCGTGCGATTCATTTTGTCCGAGAATATGAACCTGATCGCGAATCGCTTCATAGTTTACAAGCACTCCGTCTTTTATCAAATCCCAACGTTTACATTGAACACCTTCATCATCATAACCCACTGCACCCAACGAACCCACTTGTGTTTTATCGGCAAAGATGTTTACAATCTTGCTACCGTAATTGAAGTTACCTGATTTGAGTTTATCTAATGTAGCGAAACTGGTACCGGCATAGTTGGCTTCATATCCTAATACACGATCAAGTTCGAGCGGATGCCCCACTGATTCGTGGATTGTAAGCCCTAAATGATTTGGCTCCCATACCAGATCATACTTACCCGGTTCAACCGATTTTGCACCCAGCATTTCCTTTGCTTGTTTAGCCGCAAGGATGGCATCTTCTACCATATCGTAACTATTGCGATACATGATTAATCCTGCAGGCCCAGCAAGTTTATCTTCTTGTTTGGGAATGAGGTATTCATACCCCATGCCCATCGGCCCGCTTAGTGCCTGGCGTGTTTTAAATTTACCCGCAGCTTTATCTATGGCCGTAACATTAAAGGTAGGCCAGATGCGATGAATGTCCTGATCAATATACGATCCATCTGTTGAGGCAAAATATTTCTGTTCGTTTACCTGAAACAGATTAGAGTTTACGAAGTTCGCACCATTTTCCATGGCCGCTGCGTTGGATCGTAAAAGCAAATCTGCTTTCTCCGAAACCGAAACTTCAAACGCATTTTTCTGAATAGGAGTTTTCCATGACACCTCCCCATATGCTTTAACAGGTGCGAGTTTCACAGGCTCTTTTTGAAATTTTGAATTGGCTTTCGCGATGGCCACTGCCTGAAGCGTTGCTTTTTTAATACCTTCTGTTGTTACAGTATTCGTAGAGGCAAAACCCCATGTTCCATTTACGATAACCCGAATGCCGGTGCCGAATGATTCTGTGTTCTGAATATTCTGCACTCTGTTTTCGCGCGTAAAGACATATTGATTCAGGTATCTACCAATGCGAATATCTGTGTAAGAAGCGCCTGATGCTTTGGCTGTGTTAAGAGCTACATCAGCGAGTTGCTTTTTTTGCGCAACATCAAGAGGCGAGTCCATCAATGCTTCTATCGGGATAGGATTTCCTGTTGTTGGAAAAGGTAATAGCATACCGCCAATACCTAATCCTGCTAGTTGTACGAAGTCTCTTCTTTTCACCTTAATGAAGTTTGGGTTAATGAGTTTTTGAACCACTTGTAAAGTAGGTAAAAAATAAAAAAGGATACCATTTATGGTATCCTTTGCTAATAGCTTATATGAGTGGTTCGTTCAGCCTGAAAGCGGAAGGAATTATTTCTCTAGTGTAGAGAAATCGAACGATGTTTCTAAAAAACCAGTGTTGAATTTCCCGGAACGGAAAATAGCATTATCCATTAACTGGATGTGGAATGGAATCGTTGTTTTCACTCCTTCAATTACGAACTCCTGAAGCGCACGCTTCATACGCGTAATTACCTCTTCGCGTGATTGACCCGTAACGATAAGTTTGGCAATCATTGAATCGTAATTTGGAGGAATGGTATAGCCAGCATACACGTGACTATCAATACGAACACCATGCCCACCGGGCATATGCAAATTCGTGATCTTGCCTGGTGATGGGCGGAATCCGTTTGCTGGATCTTCTGCGTTTATACGACATTCCATTGCATAAAGATTCGGAAAATAGTTTGTGCCCGAAATAGGAACTCCTGCGGCAACTTTAATTTGTTCTTTAATCAAGTCGTAATCCGTCACCTCTTCTGTGATGGGATGTTCAACCTGAATACGCGTATTCATTTCCATGAAATAGAAATCCCCGTGCTTATCTACTAAGAACTCAATCGTTCCAACACCTTCATAGCTAATAAACGTAGCACCTTTAATAGCAGCTTCACCCATACGCTCACGAAGCTCCTGACTCACAATAGGAGAAGGAGTTTCTTCTACAAGCTTTTGATGTCTGCGTTGAATGGAGCAATCACGTTCTGAAAGGTGACACGCTTTTCCATATTGATCGCCCACCAATTGAATTTCAATGTGGCGAGGCTCTTCAATAAATTTTTCAAGGTATAGACCATCGTTTCCAAAAGAAGCAGCCGATTCTCTCTTCGCATCATCCCATGCCTTTTGAAATTCTGATTCTTCTTTAATGATGCGCATACCTTTACCACCACCACCAGCAGTTGCCTTAATGATTACCGGGTACTTTATCTTCTTTGCAATTTTCATTGCATCTTCAATCGTATCCACTAAACCATCTGATCCGGGTATGGTCGGCACACCCGCTTTTTTCATCGTATCCTTAGCCGTTGCTTTATCGCCCATGGAGCGAATCATATCAGGCGTGGGGCCAATGAATTTAATTCCATACTCATGGCATACGGAAGAGAACTCTGCATTTTCTGAAAGGAAACCGTATCCTGGATGAATAGCATCAGCGTTTGTTATTTCAGCAGCTGAGATAATGCGAGGAATATTTAAATAAGAATCTTTGCTGGGCGCGGCACCAATACAAACGGCTTCATCAGCAAAGCGCACGTGCAAACTTTCGCGATCGGCTGTAGAATAAACTGCTACGGTCTTTATTCCCATCTCGCGGCATGTGCGAATAACGCGAAGCGCAATTTCTCCTCGATTGGCGATTAATATTTTTTTAAACATAATCTTGTTTAGTTCTAAGTTGAAATTTCAGCGTCAAGGTGTATGATTTTTTTGGTAGAACAATCTTGTTTTAAACCAGATATCAGAACCTTAAATTCGAAACAAAAGATTAATCGGGTTCTACAGCAAAGAGTACCTGATCGTATTCTACAGGTGAAGAATTCTCTGCCAATACCCGCACAATTGTTCCTGAAACTTCAGATTCGATTTCATTAAAGAGCTTCATTGCTTCAATAATGCAAACCGTTTGACCTTTTGAAATCTTATCACCAACCGAAGCAAGTACAGGTGAATCAGGTGAAGCTGAACGATAGAACGTTCCGATCATTGGCGATTTGATTTCAACTGTCTTACTACCCGATGATGCTTCTGCAACTTTCGGAGCCGCTGCCGCAATGGGGGCAGCCGCTAGCGCAACCGGTGCTGCCATTACCGGTGTTGATACAGGTGTTGATTTAAATACCTTTTGATCGGGCTCACGCTTTACATGAAGCTTAAGTTCTTTTGTTTCAATGTCTACTTCATTTAAACCTGACTTTGAAATAAAATCAATCAAGTCACGGATTTCTGCTGTTTTCATTTCAGATTGGTTTGATGGTGCTGAATCAACTTTTGGTCTGGCAGTTTTAACAACCTTCTTACTAGCTGTTGATTTTGATGTTTGTGCTTTGCTCATGTATATTATTCTTTTACGCGTTCAACATAGTCACCCTTTGCTGTATGTATTTTAATCTTGTCGCCAGTATTTACAAATAGTGGAACACGAATTTCAACACCGTTTTCTAGCGTAGCAGGTTTCAACGTTCGTGTGGCAGTATCGCCTTGCATACCCGGTTCTGTATATTGTACTTCCATTACAACATGTGACGGAGGTTCAGCGCTAATTGGGCTTTCTCCATTTTCGAAAGCAATTAATAAGGTAACGCCTTCTTTTATAAAGTTTACAGACTCACCCAAAAAAGCTTTGTCGATATAAACTTGGTCAAAGGTAACATTGTCCATACACACCAGACTTTCGCCATCCTGATATAGGTATTGATATTCTTTTGTTTCGACCCGAAGGATCTCCACAGAATCACCAGGTCTAAAACGGTTTTCGGCTACTTTTCCATTTCGGAGGTTGCGCATTTTTATTTGATAAAATGCTCGAAGGTTTCCGGGCGTGCGATGTTGTAGTTCTTCTACTTGCACAATCTCGCCATTATAGCGCATGAAATTCCCCTTATTTAAATCCGATACAGTTGCCATAAAAAAATCAGGTCATTAAGTTACAAATCAATTGAAAAAAATCAAGAATACCAGTAAGATGGCATTCTACTGGCTGTTATACGCCCATTTAAGATAGATGGCGCCCCAAGTAAATCCTCCGCCAAAAGCGGCCAAAAGTAGGTTATCACCTTTTTTTAGTTTCTTTTCATAATCCCAAAGCAAAAGTGGAATGGTACCTGCAGTAGTGTTTCCATACCGTTCAATGTTCATCATTACCTTATCTTCAGCAATGCCCACACGGTTCGCTGTAGCATCAATAATGCGTTTGTTCGCCTGATGTGGAACCAGCCAGGTAATGTTATCTGCATTGAGATTGTTCCGCTCTGCAATTTGTGCCGATACTTCCGCCATATTCGTAACGGCAAATTTAAATACTGCCGAACCTTCCTGATAAACAAAGTGCTGACGTGTATCAATGGTATTATGTGATGCAGGGATGCGACTTCCGCCAGCCTTCATGTGCAGGTACGCTTCACCCCCGCCATCGCTTTTCAGTACAGAATCCATTACCCCAACTTCTTCAGTTGTTGGTTCAAGTAAAACGCAACCAGCACCATCTCCAAAAATGATACAGGTAGTACGATCTGTATAATCCATTATGGCCGACATCTTATCGCCCCCAATTACAATCACTTTTTTATACATGCCCGATTCAATGAAGCTAGCACCGGTGGTCAATCCATAAAGAAACCCAGAGCACGCTGCACTCATATCGAAACTAAATGCATTTGTTGCACCTACAGCCGTAGCGACAATATTTGCCGTTGCCGGGAAGGTCATGTCAGCTGTAACAGTTGCGAAAATAATCAAGTCAATTTCTTTTGGATCAACTTTGGTTTTCGCTAATAAGTCTTTCACCGCGCCAATTCCCAAAACCGAAACACCTTGATTTTCCCCTTTCAGAATTCTGCGTTCCTTGATTCCGGTTCGGGAGGTTATCCACTCATCCGAAGTTTCCACCATGGTTTCAAGTTCTTTATTAGTAAGGATATAATCCGGAACGTATCCGCCTACTCCTGTAATCGCTGCTCTGGTTTTTGTCATTGTGGTGGTTTAATTCGCCTTTGTATTGGTTAATTTCGAGCAACCTTATAAAATGAAAAAAGCCCGATGAAAATCATCGAGCATTATGTTTTAGATATTCTACGTTAAACTAATTTTGAGTCTTCCGACAAAAGCCGTTTTAATACTGCACGCAATATTTGAAGATTCAAGAAAAAGCAAAATCATTGAATTAAGCCAGAACTTCTTTTTCCATCACAACCTTACCATTAAAGTAAAGTTTTCCTTCCAACCAAAATGCGCGGTGCGGTAGGTGATGTTCTCCTGTTGTTGGGCACACTACTAGCTCTTTTGCAAAGGCTTTGTAATGAGTTCTTCTTTTATCCCTTCGGGTTTTCGAGGTTTTTCGTTTAGGATTCGGCATAGTCTAATTCAGTTTATTTAAATTCTTCAAAATATTCCATCGAGGATCAATATCGTCTTCGCCAATTGTTTTGTCTTCTTCAGTAGAGGCTTCGGTCGAGTAAACTAACCGAACATCAGCATCGTCATCCTCATTTTCTTCTTCTTTAAACTTCGGGTGAAGTCGCTTTAATGGCAGCGCAAGTACAGCAAACTCGAAAAAGAAATGCCCTAATTCAAGTGTGGCGGTCTCGCGATGGATAATTACAATATCATCGCTTAGTTCTTCGTCTCGATCGCCATATTTAAAAACGATTTTGTTGCTCGTCTTTAAAGGATAATCAAAAGGCTCTAAACTTCTGTCGCATACCAAACGGGCTATCCCGCTAATATCAAATTCAACTTCAATGAACGTTTCATGCTTATCGATCACTACGCTGACGTGAAAATTACCTTCCCGAAGCAGGTCATTTCCAAATTTGCTGAAAAACGTTTCGCCACATTCAAATTCGAAAGTGTGAATACCGTTACTCAGGCCAACAATATTAACTCCAAAAGCGCCCAAAGTTATACCCAGTGGGTGTTAAAAATTAGTCGGCAAATTTATAATAATTAATTACAAAGAGAAAATAAACGCCAAAAATGGCTAAACGAATTCTGCAATCGCTACCTCTTTAAACTCTTTTGCGGACTTTTTACCGAAGTGTTCAACGAAATAATCAACAATACCTTTCTTGAATCCAAGCTTAATGGCGATGTTTTTACTGAAAATAATCTCGCTTTCGAAAACATTCTGATCAGCAAAAACCAATTCGATGCAAGACATAAGATAATTAAACTTTTGATCGACAGACAATGCCCCTAATGAATCGATCGGTTCCGGATTGCGGATTAGCTCGGCAACGATCTCTTCAGAGAAATTTCTTTCACGCGCAATCTTATAGATTAAATCTCTTTCAATTTTAGCAAAGTGCTTATCGGCCTCTGCCAACTGAATAAGTATGTTCAATTGCTTTTTAGTAACTATATCCATCTCAACTAAAAACTTTGAAATCAAAGATAAGTAATCACTACTAAACGACAAAAGACAGAAGGTCAATAAAATATTCCTTCTGCTGTTTATATGAGTAGATTATTGCGGAATCACAAAACTTACCTCCCCTAAAATTAAAACATTTCAGTTTGAAGCACAGGGTTTTTATTGGTCTCAATCGTTAGTAAAAACTATGCGCTTTCAGCGCAAGACTTTCAGTTGCTACACAAATAGGTAACTTTACTTTGTGAGTAAACTGAAGGGAAGAACCTCTCGCAGATTGGAGGAGGAATCTCCGGAACTTT
>JBBRFY010000198.1:0-8159 GCA_038241205.1 Cytophagales bacterium | reverse complement strand
ATTCGTCTGCGAACGCGAAAAACCAAAGAAACTTTTTATCCAACGTTTAATTCTTTTCATAAATTAGCTAATAAACAGATAGAAAAATACAAAAAATTAGAAACGTTCTTATTGTGGAAATCCACAACACGAACTGTCATTTTTACTCATTTATATGGAAGGGCTTACCATTATTTATATTCGTTCTAAATTATGAACTAAATGACTTTTGTCAGTTAGGTATTTAGTTTACGCCATACTTTTGTAGGCTTACAATGACACAGAACTTCAAAGCACTTATTCTGACTTACAAAACCGCTCCGGTTGAGGTGCGCGAACAGGTTTCTTTAAACGAAGTCGGTGTCAAGCAACTCTTGCGATTTTTAAAAGAATACTCCTCCGCCAGCGATGTATTGGTTGTATCTACCTGCAACCGCACTGAAGTTTATTATGTGGCAGATAAAAATCTTTCCGTAGAAATTTTTAAGGGGTTATCGTTTATTAAAAATCCAGCTCCGGGCTTCGAAGACCATTTCAGTTCGTTCGAAGGCATCACGGCTATTGAACATTTATATGAAGTTGCCATTGGTTTAGACGCTCAGGTTGTTGGCGATTTCCAAATATCAGGACAGGTAAAAAATGCTTACCAGTGGAGTGCCGATGAAAATATGGCGGGTCCATTTCTGCATCGCTTAATGCACACTATTTTTTATGCAAACAAAAGGGTTGTTCAGGAAACTTCCTTTCGGGATGGAGCCGCTTCTATTTCGTATGCTGCAAAAGAATTAGCAGAAGATTTAGTATCTAATAATCGCGAACCAAAGGTATTGGTTATTGGCGTGGGCGAAATTGGCCAGGATGTTTGCCTTAACATGATCAATAGTGGTTTTAACCAAGTAACTATTTTAAATAGAACCATTGATAAAGCAGAGAACCTTGCGTTACGTTGCGGCTTTTCTTTTGCTAGTATCGATCAACTGAAAGAAGAAATTTTAAAAGCTGATGTTATTATCAGTTCGGTTTCCGGTAACGATGCGATCATCACTTCTAAAATGTTGCAAGCGTTTACCATTCTTACTCCCAAATACTTTATCGATCTTTCAATGCCCCGCAGCATTGAATCTTCAATCGATGAAATTCCAGGTGCTATTTTGTATAACCTCGATGACATTCAGGAAAAAACAAATGACGCAGTTGAAAAACGAAAGGCATCAATTCCGCATGTACTGTCTATCATTCGAGAATCGTTAAATGATTTTCAAGACTGGTCGAAAGAAATGGTGGTGTCACCAACCATTCAGAAATTAAAAAATACGTTAGAACAAATTCGTAAAGAAGAGCTCGCTCGTTTCTTAAAAAATGCCAAAGCTGAAGAGGCAGAGAAGTTGGAAGAAATGAGTCGTTCGCTGATGCAGAAAATTTTAAAATACCCGGTTCTTCAACTGAAGGCCGCCTGCAAACGTGGTGATGCCGAATCGCTTACTGAAATGTTGCATGAACTTTTCAATCTAGAGAAGACAGAGGAAAAGAAGCCCTAGGTAACTTTGTTACCAGTTACAGGTAACCAGTCACCGGTAACCGGCAACCCTCGCATTCTCCTTCGAGCAAATCAATTTCAAGTTTCCCTACACTCTAAAATTTTTCCCCTGTTTTTATTCTGTAATTTTCTTTCTCTACCTTCGACCTATTCATTAAAGACCACTTGCGCTTGCCGACTGAGGAAGAAAAATTTACGAGCTTAATCAAACAACATCAAGGTCTGATCCACAAGGTCTGCATCATGTACGAAAATGATCCAGACATTCGAAATGATCTTTTTCAAGAGATTGTTATTCAACTATGGAAATCATTTGGTTCATTCCGTGGCGAAGCGAAGATTACAACATGGATGTATCGCATCGCGCTGAACACCGCCATCTCGGGTTTTCGAAAACAAAGTCGCAAGATTAAGACAGAAGATATTCGGGAATCGCATTTCAACATCTCCGACAACGGAGAGGATAATCGCGAAGAAGATTTTCAAAGATTGCAGCGCGCCATACAGAATCTTTCAGAAATTGAACGCGCCATGATTATGATGGCATTGGAAGAAGTTCCGTATGAGGATATTGCTGAAACGATAGGTATTACGCAGAACAATGTTCGCGTACGAATGAATCGAATTCGAGAAAAAATTAGAAAATTGATGGAGCATTAAAATGGAACTAGACGAGCTAAAAAATATTTGGAAAAACACAACGCCAAACTTTCAATCGAAAGGCGAAAGTGAAATTGCGTTGATGTTAAAACAGCAAAGTGAATCGATTATTGAAAAGATAAAACGAAATGTTTGGTTCGAGTTAGCCTTCACAATGGCAGGAGGATTTGCATTAATGATCTACGTTTTAATGTTGCCATCAGGTGCCATAAAATGGTTCTTTGTTTCTTCATTAATAATTCTCGTGGTGTATCTTTTCTATTATGGAAAAAAAATCATGATGCTAAATAGATTTGATCAGGTAAATTCAAATATGAAATTAAACTTGGAGACGTTGATCAATAATTTAAGTGGCTATTTAAAATTTTACAAGCGCAGCTACGCCATTTTATATCCTGTCTATTTTTGTTTGATGTTGCTCTTTCTTGGTTTAGAGCGTGGCACGGATGAATTTTTGGAAACAATAAGCCGACCTGAAAAAATTCTGTTGTTGCTTTTTCTTGCTGTTTTTTTCTTTATCTGTAGCACTTGGCTTACAAAATGGTACCTCCAAAAACTATACGGAAATCATCTTAGCAAACTAAAAAGTCTGTTAATTGATTTGGAAGAGTAGCGCTAAGAAAATATACGTCCTAGAAGTTTAACAGAAATTACCTATCGCACCGAAAATCCTAAACCAACTGTAACGGTACTGTATTTCTGCAACGTATAATCTCCATTAATGTAGAACGGACCAAACTTTAACCGAATACCACCGTTCAATTTTAAACCATTGTTTTTAAAGTCGATGGCAACAGGATCGGAGATGATAAAGGTAGCAGCGGAAGGGGATGATTTAATTACATAATCACCCAGCACATCTACTTTCGTTTTTACCATTTGGTAACCAACACCTCCATACACTGTAAGCACCGAAATCTTTTTTGAAATTAAGCCCTGAAAAATATACGAGTTGAGTGAATATTTCATTTTGCCATTTTGACTATCCGGTAACTCATCGCCAGAGTCTGTATTAATCAAACTGGTATTTCCTGAAACATTATTGTACGCTACCAAAATGGAAAGATCGAACGGTAACAGTTTAATACTACCAATGTGCTGCTTAATATCGTGCATAACACCAATGCCCAACATCTGTACTTTGGAAGAACCAACCGTTTGCTGCGGCACAAACCTGAGTTTAAGATCTGTATTTTTAATAATGCCTACACCTAATTGAATCATCGGTACCGGCACAGGTGCTTGGCCAACGCCAATTACATTTTTTACATCAAGTCCTTCAGGGCCATCTACTGTAAAGGTTTGTTGCGGTAAATTATTTGGAGTGTATGTAAAGGTATACGTTGTCTCATCAGCAGGCCCCATAATAGAAGGAGCGTCCGTTGTTGAATTGGTTGTAGAATTGATAAATGTAAAAGGTGATGAAAGCCCTAAATTATTAGGATTAAAATAATTTCTTGAAGAGGGCAAAAAGACGGTATTCAAAGAAATACCTATATCAAACCCAAGCGATTTATGTGCTTTGGCAGTGGTGTACCAACCACCGGTCATTCCAAAAGAAACGCCTTCAATGGCAGGCTGTACATACGCTGTAATGAGTTTAGAAACATCTTCAGGCGCAGCTTTCAAAAAACCAGAAATGTCAGACTCGTTTTGAGCGCTCGCGGTTTTTGACGCTAGAACTGTGCAAAAGATAATGCCTATAATTGCCCCGTAATTTTTCAACCAATACTTCATACGTCTGTGTGTTTATTAATTCGAAAGTAAAGATAATAGAACTCTTAATAAGTAAATAGTTCAAAACTTCTTTGTTAACCGTGCAGCGTTGTACTTTTACGAAGAATGATTTTTCTATACAACGCCATACTCCTTTCAATGCGCGCTGGCATCAAAACAGCCTCCTTTTTTTCATCGAAAGCAAAGGCGTTTGTGACTGGCCGCAGAAAGGTATTTGAAGAGCTTGAACAAAAATTTCAGAATCATCCAACGAATGTGGTTTGGATTCATTGCGCTTCGCTTGGAGAATTTGAACAAGGCAGACCGATAATAGAATCATTAAAAAAAGAATTTCCAAATACCTTTATACTGCTCACCTTCTTTTCGCCTTCCGGCTATGAGGTTAGAAAAAATTATAATCAAGCGGATCATGTTTGTTATCTCCCTTGGGATACTCATCAAAATGCGCAGCGCTTTATTTCAATTACCAAACCGACTCTGGCTATTTTTGTAAAGTATGAATTTTGGTTTCATTACTCGCTTGCATTAAAAAACCAGAATATCCCAACGCTTTCTATTTCTTCAATCTTCAGAAAAGATCAACTTTTTTTTAAATCGTACGGAGAATTCTATCGCGGCATTCTGAAGAACTTCACCTATTTTTTTGTTCAGAATAATGAATCATTAGAACTTCTGCACACCATTAATATTAACAATAGTATTTATGCTGGCGATACACGGTTTGACAGAGTTGACCAAATTGTGAAGCAAGGAGAAGAAATTCTAATTGCTAAAAATTTCAAGGGTGATGAGAAGGTAATGGTTGTTGGTAGTTGCTGGCCTGAAGACATAGAAGTACTCGCGCCACTCATCAATGAAAATAAATTAAAATTTATAGTAGCACCTCACGAACTTTCCGAATCATTCATTTCAGAAATCGAAAAATCGTTAACAGTAAGTTCGCTTCGGTATTCGCGCGCAGCAACAAAAAATCCGGAAGAGTACCAAGTACTCATCAGTGATAATATCGGATTATTATCTCGTTTATATCGCTATGGAGAATTTGCTTATATCGGTGGTGCCTTTGGAAAAGGGCTTCATAATATTTTAGAAGCTGCCTGCTACGGTATTCCTATTTTCTTTGGCGATAAAAATTACGAAAAGTTTCAGGAAGCGGTCGATTTGATTAATCGCGGTGGTGCATTTTCCGTACATGACTTTTCTGATTTAAAATCAACTTACGAAATGCTGAATACGCCAGAGAGTTTTCTTTTAGCATGTGACGTAACGCGCCAATACGTAGCAGAGAATTTAGGCGCAACCGAAAAAATTATGGCCTACATACGAAAAAAATTTCACGCATGATTAAAGGAGTTGTGCTTCGTTCTACCGGATCATTCTACGATGTGCTGGCAGAAGATGGCAAGAAATATAATTGTCGCATGCGCGGAAAAATAAGGCTAGAAGAAATAAAAGAAACTAACCCTGTTGCTGTAGGCGATAAGGTAATGATCGATATGGAACATGAAATTGGATCCATCGTTAAAATTCTTCCACGCGAAAATCATATTCTTCGTCAATCTGTAAAGAAGACAGGACACGCCCACGTGCTTGCCGCCAATGTTGATCAGGCACTTGTTGTTGTTACGTTAACGCATCCCCGAACATCCATTGGTTTTATAGATCGCTTTTTAGTTACTGCAGAGGCGTATAGAATACCTCAGATGATTGTGTTCAATAAAAAAGATTTACTGGATGAAGATTATAAAATCATGCAAAATGAATTAATAATCTTATATGAAAGTCTCGGTGTAAAATGTTTTTCTGTTTCAGCTTTAGAAAAAGATCAAGTTGGTTTACGAAATGTACTTCAAGATAAAATTACCTTGGTGATGGGGCACTCCGGTGTTGGTAAGTCAACATTACTGAACACAATTTCTCCAGGCTTAAACCAGACCGTTGGAGAGATTTCTAATTTCTCAAACAAAGGCACACATACCACTACCTTTGCAGAAATGTTTCCACTGGATGAAAAGACTTTTGTTATTGACACTCCTGGGGTAAAAGAATGGGGACTGATGGACATGAATCACCAAGAACTCTCTGATTATTTTCCTGAAATGCGCGACCTTCGTCTGAACTGTAAATTTCAATCACGCTGCATACACATTAACGAACCATCATGCGCAGTTATTGATGCCGTTGAATCGGGAGTAATCCACATCAGTAGATATGATAGTTATGTTAGTATGATTTTAGGAGAAGACAATAGAAAGTAATACGTGCATAAAATGGAATATTGTATCAATGGAACTATACTAAAATATGAAGCCATCGGCAAAAGAATTTGGGGCGATAACATCGTATTGCTAAAGAAAGCAAATGATCTTACTTCGCCAACACATTGGCATCAACAAGGTTACACCATCGAATCTTTATTCAGTTTAGATATCTATTCTCATTTCGTTGAACAAAACCGAAAGATTCTCTTGCAACGTTGGAAAGATGCTGGATTAATCATTGAAGAAAATTTTAAATTAGATCAGTATCATTTACTTGCCAACAACCTTACAACGCACTTAAGAGCAATAGAAAAAACAAAACAACTTGATACTAAATACTTTCCGATACCTATTCGGGAAATAGAAAACCGCGTTTCAGAAATTTGCAAAACAACATTGGTTGCAAAAAATCCATTTGACAATCAATCTGTTTTTCACTACAGAATTATTAGGCCGCAACAAAGCGACAATAATCCACTGCATCGCGATGTTTGGCTTGAGGACTATGATGATTGTATAAATCTATATATACCCGTTGCGGGTAGTAACGAGCTATCATCGCTTATTATACTACCTGAAAGTCATCTATGGCCTGAGTCAAGAATTGAAAAAACAGAATCGGGTGCGCAGATTAATGGGCTAACATTTAATGTGCCTGCCGTTACAGCAATCAGCGAAACGTATCATATTGAAAGGCCAAATCCATTAGAGAATCAGGTTTTGATTTTCTCACCCTACCTTATTCACGGTGGCGCTGTGAATTTAAATCCTGATCAAACTCGCATCTCCATTGAACTGCGATTGTGGAAATGTTAGGCATCATATCTTATTCGATGATACCACGTACGAATGTATGACATCGGTAAATTAAGTTTTGAAAGATTCAATATCACATAATCCAACCAACGCAATTGTTGAAGATCTTTTAATAGCTGAAAGAACAATTTCGATTCATTAAAATTCTGTGATAAAAAAGATTGTCGCAGCTCATACCGCGCGCGTTTCGTTAATGCCAGGGTATCTTCTTTCGTGCGATTAATCGCCTGTGCTTTTTTACAAACCAAATAGGTTGAATATAGTTGAGTGTCGCCTGGCTGATACCAACCTGATGATAATGATTTATGCTTTCGCCTTATCTTGGTAAGCTTCTCATTTAAAAAAGCATACTTATAATTACTCGAAGACCGAACCCAAAAATCAAAATCTTCATAGGATAGATTTTCATCATAACCATCGAGCTCATCTAAAACACTTTTACGAATCATCATGGTAGGCGAAGCAATGAAGTATTGACTAAGCACGGATTGATAAACATTGCCTGAAGGAATCTTTGACAGTAACCCTTTTGAAAAAAGGTATTCAAAATGATTTCGCAAAACCGTTCCATTCACATCAACATACACAGCATCCGTAAAAACAACACCAAAAGTATGATCTAGATTTTCAAAGCAATGTACTTGCTTCTCAACTCGATCAAACATCATAATATCATCAGTAGCAAAATCAATTATATATTTTCCCTTCGCCAATTTAAAAGCAATGTTAAACGCTTTGCAATTTCCAAGGTTAGCGGGCAGCAGGACAATTTCAAGAAATGGATATTGATTTTCTAGTTTTTGAATTTCATCTGCACTTCCATCTTTGCTCGCATCATCAATTAAAATAATTTGGGTGTTTTTATACGATTGGTGAATAACCGATTCGACTGCCTCACGTATGAAAGTTGCATGATTATAACATAAACAAACAATGGTAACGAGAGGCGCAGCCATTATCTATCCATTAAATGTTTTTCGAACGCCAATTTCATTGTTGGCTTTGCTCCTAATCTCAATTTGAAATCCAGCAAGCCAAAATTTGGTTTCCCTTCATGTGCAGAAGTGCCTAAATCAAGCAATGCGATTTTATGTAGTCGCGCATATTCATAAATACCTTCTATTAAAAATACGATCGGGCTCAACTGATCCATGGTTTTATCATGATCA
>JBBRFY010000197.1:0-8189 GCA_038241205.1 Cytophagales bacterium | reverse complement strand
AATTTGGTGCGCCTATAGTGGCGAAAGGAAATGCTACATTTACAACAAAGGTTTTATAAACATACAATGGCGATAGGAAGGGTGGTCCAAAATGAAAAGAGCCGCAAGTTACTCTAACATCTATACTAAATTCTCCATAATTAAAGTTTGGATCACTGAAATCAAACAAAAGATCGATCGTTGTGGAATCTCCAGCGTTCAAAATAAATTCATCGTTCCAATTTAAAATTAGACCACCTTTTGAAAAAACAATCGGTAATTGTGTCTCTGCGAATATTGTAAATTTTGCGCGATTAGGAGTGGTATTTCGCACCACCATGTGTTTCGTAACGTGCGTTCCAGAGATCGAATTAAATTGCTCCGTACTAGGATCGATAGGAGATTTAAGTCCATACCCTACAACGTTAAAAATAATCTCTGGGTGATTCGGATCATTGGTTGTAATGCTAACTGTACCCGTAGCAATTCCAATTTTTGTTGGTCGGAACACCATATAAAAGTCCGTGTAATCTCCCGGCAGAGTATAGGTACCGTCATAGCAATGAAAATCAGGATTAGAACTTGCAATGGTAAAAGTAAGGGGTTCATCACCGACATTATAAAAACTAAAACCACTGAGTTCAGAATGTGGTGACCCATAAGGCAAATCTGCTGATGCAAAAAATGCCGAATCAAAGTCAATTAATGTGTTGGTTGGATCATCCCAAAGTTCCAGTTTGGCAACGGGTCCGGTTTGAGCGTGGGCGCGATTAATAAAGAGAAAACTTGTGAGCACAACCGTGCACACTACGAGGGTAGAGATTTTTTTCATTTCAGCTAAAGATTAAAGTGGTGGACAATTAAACTATATGACACAATAAATGTATAGAATGCTATTCTAAAAGCAATGCTATACACAAAATAATTAGTGCTACAATATAATTGTCTCCCCAAAGTCGCCAAACTGACAGTAAAACAGTTATTATTGAAATTAATGGATGTCATTCACATGAACTCGCTAACCAAAATTGGGCAGTTTCCAATAGTAAGCGAACTCGTTCAAACTAATCCGAGGCTCGAACAACCATACTGACAAGCATCATATTATCCTTTACACATGTGCTAAGATGAGCTTTTACATTACTTTTAACCACATGAAAAACATCATTCTTTCTTGCCTTCTTTTCATTTCATTTTGCTCAGTAAAAGCCCAGCATAAAATAATTGTTCCTTCCATTGGATTAGTAGAAAATTTGGAGAACGATAGCGTTCTTCATGCCTTTGGATACGAATATCTAGTAGCGTCCACGCAAAAAATATTTTCACCGCGAAATGTTTCAGCGGATCAGTTTCAAGTTTATTTACAAAAAATAAAAGCACTACAGGTTCCGTTGTTTGCCTGCAATCTTTTTATACCGGGAGATTTAAAAGTAGTAGGATCTGTAGTAGACAAGAATGCTGTGCTTCAATATGTAGAAGTTGTTTTTAAACGTGCTCAAATATCAGGACTTAAAATGATTATTTGGGGAAGCGGTGGATCGCGGGGAATACCCGCAGGATTTGATCGCGCGAAAGCGAAGGAGCAGTTTGTATACATCGCGAAAAAGATTGCTGTACTCGCTGAAAAATATAAAATCATCGTTGCCTTAGAAAATTTAAACAGCACGGAATGTAATTTTATAAACACGTTACAAGAAGCACTTGAAATTGCTACCGCAGTTGATCATAATAATTTTCGGTTATGCGCAGACGTCTATCACATGCTGAAAGAAAATGAAACACCTGATGTTATCGCTTCGGCAAAAAAATATATTGTGTATTGCGAAGTAGCTGAAAAAGAAGGGCGAACGCCACCGGGTGTGCATGATGAAGATTTTACTCCTTACCTATCGGCTTTGCGGAAAATAAATTATCGCGGAAACATTAGCATTGAATGTCGGTGGAAAAATGTTAACGAGCAGGGATATAATGCCTACCGTGTTCTTCGCAAACAGATTGACGATGTTTACAAAAATTAAGATGTTGAAAAAGATAACAGAAATTTATTCAGCATTTCATTCACTACATGCCTGGCGGCATCGTTTTTCTATAAACCTTTTTTATGATGTGTGGTACATCAAAACGATATCCTACTTCAAGTCCGGTATAGGCATTTATGATATTCATATTTATACCGCGAAGAGCAGCATCTCTCCGATCCGCCTCAAAGCGTAGCCCAGCGTAAAACCGTTTTGATTGATATCCCAAACTCACAAAACCATCAATTGAAAAAACAGCGCTTCGCCTCTTATCAGAATAAGCACCTGCATCATTCATATATCGATAAAAATATATATCAAAAGAAGGGAATATCGCCATCGACAAAATCACGCTTTTATACATTACAAAATTTCCGCCCACTCCTGGGGCAAGCTTAACAGAAAAAGTTTGTATCGCTTTTGTATCATCAAAATTCTGATAGTAGAGTTGCTTGCCTTTGTCTATCAACGAAGAATCGCCACCAAATTTTTTATAATAAAATCCTCCTTTTAAAAGTATGCCTACCCTAGTTTTTATTTGCCGTTGAGAAAAAATGAGAGGCGCCACATACGAATACCTTTTCCAATCGAAATTGTAAATTCCTTCAAACTGAAATTCCTTATTCAAGATATCTGGACGTTTATAAATCGAACTATTACCAAATCCAACTACATCGGTAAAACCCTTTGCCCTTAAATATTTAAACTGCATAACATACTTGGCATTATTATACTTTACGGTGAGCGTGCGGTATGCACTCGGTGCGTAATCACTATGTTTTTGCAAACCACTTTTTAATAAAAGCGCAAACCCAATGCTTACAAAACGATAATTGGCAGAAAAGCCAATGATATCTGCAATGCTTGTCTTAAATTTTGCATCGGTAAGATTACCGAAGGTGTAAGAATTTTTAGGCGCTATGGTTGTTGTTAATGCGGGCGACAATAAATGAACACCCACCGTGAAATAATTAGGATATACTCTGATGTAATTTGTATCTAACGGAACGCGCTTAATTTTTAAATTCGGAAAATACTTTTTATAAAATTTATCCGGATGAAGAAATACCTTAAGATCTTCCTGCCCATAGACTGGAGCATGGAAACATAGTATTAGTAAAAATAAAAAGAATCCATTTCTACAGCATATCATGTGAACTTATATAAACCAGTGTTTCACTTCAATAATTCGGAAAGTTATGATTCATCTTTTGTTGTGCGAACAAGACTTACCCCGGATACAAAAAATATAAGTCCCAGAATTCCGAAGGTGAGCAATGTTTTAATGTTGCTTGTGCCATTAGCAGAATTTACAAACATAATGGCAGCATACAGAAGTGCGCCAATACCAAGAATGGTAAGAACCGCGCCAAAAATTCTTTTAATGTTCATAAAAATATGTGTTTAAAGTTTATAAAGATGGTTGCAATAATACGTAAAAGTAATTCCAAACGCACTGAAATTGCAACAGCGATACCTTCTGTGGCCTTTAAGTGGTGCAATAGAATCCATTAAAAAAAACGTTACCGTACATCGGGGCAGTATTTCTACAACACTATACTCTAAAAAATGGATGGGAAAACGCAGACGAAATTTAGACGGACAGCAAATACATCATACGTTTTAAGCCATTCGTTTTTGTAACTAGGAGATCAATCTTCAAAAAGTTTTGCCTGATCCAAATTATTAACGCACCCTTTCGTGATAAGATTATGAAAGTTAATACCTTTCATGCGGGCTATAATAACTAACAATTCCACTGATTTTTGATATGGGTAAATTCATTGATGCTATTAAAATTCTAATACTGATAAACGTTGTGATGTTCGGCATTCCTTTAGTATTTCCAACTATAGGAAAGGGTTTACTACACGCTTTTGCCTTGTACTTTCCTGAGAACGACCATTTCGAATATTGGCAGGTCTTCACCAATATGTTTATGCATGGCGGCTACATGCATCTGCTATTAAACATGTATGCTCTATGGGCTTTTGGAACTCCACTTGAAAAAATCTGGGGACCGAAAAAGTTTCTACTCTTTTATTTTATTTCAGGTATTGGAGCCAACCTAATTTATATTGCTGTCAATTATTTTCAATTCCATTCCGTATACAATGCGCTATTGGGTGCGGGTGTTTCCGCAGAAAGCATTCAATCTATTTTAAATAAAGGTAATTATGATGCCGCTGTAGCCGCTGTAATGAGTGAAGAAAAACTTAGCACATTCTACAATTTATTTAATACGCCTGCGGTGGGTGCATCGGGAGCCATATACGGTGTTTTGGTAGCGTTCGGCATGGCCTTTCCAGATTCAAAACTTGCGCTTATATTCTTTCCAGTTCCGATTGCCGCAAAATATTTTATACCCATCTTAATTACAATTGATTTGTTTTCTGGTGTAACTGGCTTTTCCATTTTTGGCGAAGGTATAGCGCACTTCGCCCACGTTGGCGGTGCAGTGGTAGGATTTATTCTGGTTTTACTTTGGCGTAAAAAACATGATGAACAACAACTGCGGCACGATAACTTTTGAACGTACATCGGGTAGCAAATAATTTACGCCAAGTATGATGCAGCGTAGTGTGTTAACCATACATTTCATATTTTTATTATTAAAACAAGCAATTATGATTGAAACTAATCTCCACCTCGCTATTGACACTTTACGCATTGGATATGAAAAGGCAAATTCCGTATTTGACGCACTTGAAGACAACATTGTAAACAACAACTATATACGAGAATTTGACGAAGCGAAAAAAGAAAAAGACTTAGCTGAATTTGAAGAACTCGAAAAGGTGTTTATATTATTAAGGACATCCTTTGAAAGAGTTGAAGTACTCAAAAAAAAGTTTATTGAGAAGTCCAATCTCTAACTTTCGAAAAATTAAGGGCAAACACGTTTTTATATTAAATTAAACCCATTGCCTAGGTGTAAAAAAAACGTGATAGGTAATAGAAAATTCGAATAGCTGTAATAAAATTTCGAATTCGCAAACAGATTATAAACTGCAGCCTTTTTTCATACTGTAAATCATTCTTCCTTTTTAATCACGACTGGAATGGAAGTTTGACTACCGTACAATTTTATTTCCTGAATATCTGCAGGCATATTCATTCCATTTTTTACAATGGCATCTTTTACGTTAGATACTACATCGCTTTTAATTTTCAACGACTGCTTTCTGTACTCAATTGTTTTTACCCAGAAATACACGCGTAGGTTTACCGTGCTAGCTGCCAATTCCTCGGCTACAACAAAATTTTCATGTTCATCGTCTTCTACAACGCCATCGGTAGATCGTAAGGTACTTAGAATTAATGCTTCTGCTTCTTCTATAACTTCTTCATAGGCAATTCCAACCACAAAATCCATTCTTAAAAATCCATCTTCAGTATAATTAAAAACGGCATTCTTTATAATATCGCTGTTTGGAATGTACACGTCTCTGCCATCAAAAGTTTTAAGTTTAGTATAGCGAAACTCCATACTTTTAATTTTCCCGAAAATAGTACCGATGCCAACCGTGTCGTTTACATTAAACGGACGATTAAACGATAAAATAACTCCTGAAATAAAATTCTCGCCAATATCTTTAAAGGCAAAACCAATAACAATGGCCGATGCCCCGGCAGCAGTAAGAAGGCCTGCCGCGATGCCACCGAGACCAGCAATATTTAAAGCAAAAAGAATGACTATCAGACTAAGGCAAGTTTTAACTGCCTTCGTCAGAAAATTTGTCATTAGTGGATCATGTGTTCGTCTGGCAACCGCCTTTTGGAATAACTTGGAAATTAAATTAGATAGTAAAATACCAAGCGCAACGATAACAACGGCTGCAAGAATATTGGGAACTTGAGCAATCAAATTATTCCACGTTAACAAAAAAGATGTTTTTAGTTTTTCGAAAGACGAATGAGGTTCCATATACTATTTCCCTTTAGAATTATTTTCGCGCAAAGTCCAATTTCTTGGCAATTAAATTACGATACAATATAGAAAGTCGATCACATAAACTTACATTGAACAATCATTAAAATATTTAATAAACGTTTTGATGTATTTCATTGCTATCATAATGGTTCAGCAAGCGTGAATGATTTAGGTTTGATAGAATGCATGTGAATCAACTGAAGAGTTCTATTGCTTAAAATTTTAGAATGTATTCATTGTTTGTTGTCGGCAAAGTTAAAATTTAATCCAAACGTAATGAAACCTAGATCTTGGCGAAAATTTTGGTTTGTAACATTCCAACTGTAGCCAACTTGCAGCTGCAATTTTATTTTTTCCAAACCAACTTTTAACGTTAAGGCAGGTTCTATTAAAATGTTAGACTTGTTATCATTTAAATAGGCCACGGCATTTTCCTGATCGTAAATTAAATCTCCTTCTATTTTAGAATACCTTAAATTTAAAAAGCGTGATGATATGGCAGCAGAAAAATACTTTGACTTATAGCCGAAGTTGGGTTGAAATCCATAGCGAAATATGTTCGCGGAAATATCACTTTTGGTATCCGGGCTAGTGAACGATGTTGATGGCAAATGATTCTCAACACTTCCAGCCCCCACTAAACCATAAAACTCAAACACAAAGTGCTCATTAATTGGTTTGAAATACCCAGGCCCTACTTCAACAAATTTTCCTGAACCGCCATCGCCATTATCAAGATCCTTTGGAATGAAAAGACCAGCATTCGCCTGAATTGCAAATCCTGTGGTGATGCTATAGGCTCCTTGAAACTCTACCTGATTTCCATTTCCTGAAAGCGTCAAATTGGTTTCTCCTTTCTCAGAAATCAAAGGGACATTCTGCGTATTGGCTGTGTAATATTTGGGACTGCGGCCAATAAAGATGGTGGCTATGCTGGTAAAGATTAAAATTTGGGTTCACAATTTTTTTCATGTTGAAGTGGTTTAAAATTGTCTATGAATTCTATTCCTAAACTATGCCATTAAAAAATCTCTTATTAAAAGCTGCTTCGGTGTCACGATGTGGAGAATTATACTAACTACCGATACTCATTTCATCAAGTCATCACATAAAGATAAAGTATAGAATATATCGTTCGGTATATTTTGTTTTGCGAGCGTTAATCAATAGGAAGGTAATAATTATTGTTTTACATTTACGCACCATTTAAGAAATAGTGTATTTCAGCAAATCTTTTTACATAAGTTCGTTGTATTTCACCTTCTTTTATCAATAATTTTCTTCATTACTAAATTAGTTTTGATCATTATTATGCACCATGGCTACACCCATTGGTTAGTTTCGTTTTTTTATTTTTAATTTTTAATACAATGCAAGGAACAGTAAAGTTTTTCAACGAGACCAAAGGTTTTGGTTTCATCACACCGTCAGATTCAAAGACTGACATTTTTGTTCACACTTCAGGTCTTAATGATGAGATCCGTGAGAATGATGAAGTTACCTATGATGAAGAAAAAGGTAAGAAGGGCATGAATGCCGTGAACGTTTCCAGAATAATGGAATAGTCATTCTTCCTTAATGAATAAAAAAAGATCGACCCACAAGTCGATCTTTTTGTTTTTGAGGAAGTTTTTGAATTGCACACAAAACCCAGTAATTTTCAAAGCAAAAATTTAACTCCTTTCGAGGAATGCCTTTCCTAATTACCTAGCATTGCGAATTATCCAAACGTTCCTCCTCCGAAATAATTAAAAGCCACGAATGATTGAGAATATTGAATTCATACAGGATTGACATGAAATTGAGGCGTGATAAACATGAAAGTAAAAGGCACTAATCATCGGCACTGCTTATCTACCGGAGTTTAAACTGGATGTTCAGCGATTACCTCACCGGTATTAGCGCAAAACGGTTTTGCACACGTGCGCCAAACACTTAGCGTTCTCCAAAGTGAATACAAGGGCTATAGTTCAGGCTTTAGTTGTCTATTCCATGCTGATGGAGCAACGCCAAATCGTTTTTTGAAGGAACGGCTGAAGTGTGAAACGCTTTCGAAACCACTTTCAAATGCGGTGTGGCTAATGGTTTTAGGGTTGTCGCGCAAAAGCCGCAACGCGTGGTTGAGTCTTTGTTCCAGCAACCATTTTCCTGGTGTGGTATTATATATTTTTTGAAAATCTCTTTTAAAGCTTGAGAGGCTTCTGTTGCTCAACTGTGCGTACTCATCCAGGCTCAGATTGAAACAGTAATTTTCTTCC
>JBBRFY010000196.1:0-8221 GCA_038241205.1 Cytophagales bacterium | reverse complement strand
GAAAAAAAGGATAGCAAACACGTAAGCAGAATTTTCATGGATCAAAGATACGGTACGAGGTACACTTTACGAGATACGATATTTGTGTGGCCGAGCCAATGCATTTAAACCGCAGAGGGCGCGGAGATACACAATGAATTTTAACATCCATCCTGCATTAACACTGAGTATCTCCGCGTACTTTGCGGTTAATTGGGCTTCAGATTTCAAATAGAAATCCTCACCTTTGCCCAATCTAAATTATCCATAACCATTGAATTCTGATCGCTACGCCCAACGCGGAGTTTCCGCATCCAAAGAAGATGTTCATCAGGCCATCAGCAAACTCGACAAAGGTTTGTTTCCGAAAGCCTTCTGCAAAATTGTACCCGATTATTTAGGGAACGCTCCTGATTATTGCACCGTAATGCATGCCGATGGAGCCGGAACAAAATCTTCGCTCGCCTATATTTATTGGAAAGAAACCGGTGATCTTTCGGTGTGGAAAGGTATTGCGCAAGATGCCATCATTATGAACATCGATGATCTGTTATGTGTAGGCGCAACCGAAAACATTTTATTATCTTCTACCATTGGCCGAAATAAAAATTGTGTGCCGGGTGAAGTAATTTCTGCAATCATTAATGGAACAGAAGAAGTTTTGGCAATGCTACGCCAACATGGACTCAATATTATCAGCACCGGTGGCGAAACGGCAGACCTTGGTGATTTAGTGCGCACCATTGCTGTTGACAGTACTGTAGTTTGCCGCATGAAACGCAATGATGTAATTGATAACAGTCGCATACAAGCGGGCGATGTTATTGTTGGATTGTCATCGTATGGAAAAGCATCGTATGAAGATGAGTACAATGGCGGCATGGGCAGTAACGGATTAACTTCCGCACGGCATGATGTATTCTATAAAGAGTATGCGTCAAAATATCCAGAGTCGTTTGATCAGAATGTTCCCGCAGATCTTGTGTATTCAGGAAAATATAACGTGCGCGATACCCTTGCGGGTGTTGATGTGAATATAGGTAAGCTCGTTCTCTCGCCCACGCGTACATATGCACCCATTATTGTTAGTCTCCTAAAAAATCTGCGGAGCGAAATACATGGCATGGTGCATTGCAGCGGTGGTGCCCAAACTAAAGTGATGCACTTTATTGACAACCTTCATATTATAAAAGACAATCTCTTTGAAATTCCTCCACTTTTTAATCTGATTCAAGATCAGAGTGGAACCGATTGGAAGGAGATGTATAAAGTCTTCAACATGGGACATCGCATGGAGATCTATGTAAATGAGAAGTTCGCAAAGGAAATCATTTCACTTTCAGAACATTTTGGAGTTGCCGCAAAAGTGATTGGAAGAGTTGAAGCCTCAGAAAAAAAGCAGGTTACGGTTGTAAGTGCGAAGGGACGGTTTACCTATAACTAACTCCTTTACGTTTTGTTGATTTTGAGTTTTTGAAGTACAGTGCAGTGGTTTCTTTCTTACCTAGGTATTCTACTATCGTTAAAATTGTGGTTCTCGTTATTTCGCCAACGTAAATTTCGAAATGATCTTAAAACACAGTGTGGTTCATTCTGATTGCCACAACCGACAGGCATACAGTTGTTTGGGAGACTCTTTTAATATCAATTCTCAAAAGTTGTGTGCTGTTTACCACCAACAATTAACGATCTCCCAATTTTTAAAACAAAACTTCAGTATTTAAACCTGCGCACTGCGAACAAAATCGATAGAATAATATCGCTAATGCAATGGTGTGCACAACATCATAATTGCGTTTTAAGCGCTTCGGACAAACTTTAACAACCAATAAAACCAGTTTAGAAACCAAGCTTACTTAATGGAATAACTTGTTTCCTAATGAGTGTAAGATTTTACCGCCCTTTTTGCCAAATCTTCAATTTTGAAAGGCAAACTTTGCCCTACAAAAAAACACCTATTATGAAAAATAAAATTTACTCCGCATTGTGCATGGGGTTGCTGATCCTTACCATCCCGGCTTTTTCGCAAGACCCGGAACCACAGAAAGACGATGACATGTACGTACTTTCTCTTGAAGAGCTCATGAACATTCCGATAAGCTCCGCATCAAAAAAAGAAGAAACATTGTTTGATGCACCTTTATCAAGTTACACCATTACTAAATCAGATATTGAAAAATCGGGAGCTACTTCTATTATGGAGGCGATGCGGCTTGCCCCTGGCGTAATTGTTCGCGAACAAGCCAATGGAATGTATGACATCCACATTCGTGGGATGGAGAACTTAACCCGAACAAATGGTACGTTCTTAAAAAGTAACTCGTATACTTTGGTTATGATTGACAACCGCCCAGTTTTTAATCACGCTTTAGGTGGTACTAATTGGGAATCATTATCCATTGACGTTAACGATGTAGAGCGAATTGAGATTGTTCGTGGTCCTTCGTCTCCATTGTTTGGACCGAATGCTGTTACCGGAGTAATTAACATTATAACAAAACGCTTGAATGAGTCTACCACATTGGTAAATGCAAATGTTCAGGCTGGCACATTAGGTACTTCTATCGCCAATGTAAGCGCAGGTAAACGATTCGGAAAATTCAGTGCTATTGTCTCTGGAAATTTTCAAGATCGAAATAGAGTTGATAGTCAATATTATAATGCAGGCACTGGTCTTTATGAAGACTTAAACCCAGCTTTACCAGCAGACCGATATCCTGATCCGTCAAGGTCGTTGAACAAATGGGGAGTAAATGGCTTTTTAAATTACAAAGTTTCAGATAACGTGTTCTTTGATTTATCTCTTTCGCACCAAGAAGCAGAGTTTCAAAAAATATGGATTACCAATCCACTACAAGATGGTGAAACCCAAAACACAACAGCCAACTTGAACGCAAAAATTTACGGATTAACAGTTCGTACATCGTATTTAAAAGGACATAATATTGATCTCAAGACGGATCCTTCGGATGCTGAATATGATTTTAATGTGGGCGATGTAGTGGCTGAATACGAAATTAAATTGAGCGATAAGTATAGCATTACCCCTGGAGCAAGTTACCAGAAAGTAAGCTTTGATGACCGCAATTATGTTGATCCAATAAATCCAGGAAAAGTTGGGCTGTTCAATGCTGAAAACACGATTACAACCATTGCGGGATACCTTCGAACCGATCTCAATTTTTCAGAAAAATTCCGCGTGCTCGGTGGATTGCGGGTCGATAAATTTTCTGATCCTGATAAGGCATACCTTGCCTACGAACTTGCATCTACCTATAAGGTAAATTCAAAAAATTTGATTAGAGCTGCAGTAACACGTTCAAACAGTGGGTCTTTCATTGGATATAATTTTCTGAACATTGGAGGCGCGCAAACCGGCAACACGAACCTAAAATTGTTCACTATTAATATGATCGAAATTGGGTATCGTTCTAAACTTACTAACAAACTACAATTGGATCTTGATGTGTTCCAACAGACGGGGAAAAATTTGACTGCTATTGTTCAGGTAGCTTTACCCGGACCATTCCCCCAACAATTCAATAATGTTCCGACATCTGCGAAACAAATCGGAACAACCATATCATTAAACTTTGTTCCGAACGATAAGATTCAGTTTAAACCTTTCATTACAATACAAAAAACTGAAACAAAAGACTTAGCATCTGTTTACCTCGATCCAACCTTAATTCCAGGATATGTAACATATAGTGATAGTAAACACGCTTACACTCCGTCATCATATGGAGGTTTCTATTTCAACTACAGACCTGTTTCGAAATTCAATATCAATTTGAGTGGTTATTATTTCACCAAACAAAATCAGTATGACGCATCGCAATATGACCCTCAAACTCGAGCTAAGCTGGAGCCACAATACAGCAACGGTCAGATCAAAGCAAAATTCATGATGAACGCAAAAGTTTCATATGAAATTGTGAAAAACTTGAATGTGTTTGTGAACGCACGTAACGCTTTTGGTGCAAGCTCTAGAGAGTTTTATGCAGCCGATCAAACTGCAGGTTTTTACACCGGTGGTTTATCATACAACTTGTTAAAGTAAACGCTATATAATTTTCATATCAATAAAAAAGGGATGCTCGTTGCATCCCTTTTTTATTGTACTAGCAGTTGCGTTGTTGTGAATGTATTAAGGTGTTTCTGGCTGGAACTAAGCAATCAATTAATTCTCAACTCTGCTTTCATTCCTTTAATTTGGTTGAGCAGTGCTTGCTGCCAGGTAAGATCGGCATCCCATTTATTTCCTAAAAATACATTGCCCGAATCGATGTGTTTGAAATAAAACTTAAACACCGGTGTATCGATGGGAATATTTTTCAATTGCTGTTGTCCGTTGGGATAGGTAATTGAAACCAATGCACTTTCTGATTTACTCATATCATAGCCCAGCAAACTTTTAGCAACGCCATCGCGTGCATACATAAAACCGAGAACGTATAAACTTCCCTGCTTTCGCAAATCTCTTTCTGAAACACGGGGCTCAGTAAGTTTAAATTTTAAAGGATAGTTTGCCGTAAAAATTTCTTCAAGCTGTTTATCAATTTCTTCTACACCTGTTTTGGGAACTGACAAAGGATCTACCTTTAGGTCGGATGCATAAAATTCGTTTCGCCTGCCAACAATCGGGTTGATTGAAAAATCCATTTCAGCAACGTCATTGATTAACAAGTTCTGTTTTTTCTGCTGGTTTGCTGCAGTGCGATAGAGTTCTTTTAATGCATCTGTTAAAACAACATTGCTGATCGACCATGCGTTTTGTTGACTATCGATAATCGATTCTTTTTTGTTGAACGGTGTAACGGTAAGTCGAAAATCTTTTTCACGTTTTTCTACAAACACAATGTTGCTAATATCACGGCTCTCTAAATAATTCGAAAACGTTCGGGTAACATCACGGCTTGCCAGAAGCCTATCGAATTCAAAATAAGCAATAGCATCAATACCGCTGCGTTGAAAAGACTTTTGTGCATCATCAATTTCTTTTGCAGTCATGGTGAAGCTATAGAAAACAACAGAACGTGTCGCTAATAATTTTTCCGGTAAGCCGGCTTTTAAATTAAGTTGATCAATCCATTCATTTGGCGTAATGATAACCTGAGCGTATGAAGCGGTGAATGAAAATGTCAGGAGGATGATGAGCTTACGTAAAGTCACTATTTTAAAATCAAGTATCATAGATTGAAGAACGAACGCAAAGATGAATCTATTTTAAATTCCCACAAAAAAACCCGTTTCATCTTTCTTTATGCTATAGGTAATGAGATCGCTACAATCAGAATCGCACGCTTGGCCCGATTGAAGATCAAATCGATAATGATGCCACGGACAAACAATCTCACCCAAATAATTAACTTTCCCTTTGCTAAGCGATTCCCCATTGTGCGTACAGGCATCTTGCACCGCAAAAAAATTTTCGTTGTGCATTGACAAACATATTCGTTTACCATGTAGAATTAACAATTGTGGTTTGCCTGAGGTCAATCGCTGCTTAGCTTCGGCTTCACTCGAAAATACTTTGATCCAATCCATGCCTCAAGTTAAGCAAAGCAAAAGAAAGCTGGTTGCGATAATGTGTTTGTGAAATTCTTAAAAATTCCAATCGTCAAAATATTCGTAGCCACTTTCTTCAAGATTCAATTCATAACAACATCTTAATCCGAAACTATTTAATCAAAACTTGAAACTTGCTGGTTTATCTTCTATTTTGATGCACAATTAAATGGGAAATAAAACAACATCATCAACGCTTTATTTTATTGGCATCATTCCGCCAAAGGCTAGCTATGATGATGCATGCCAACTCAAACATTATTTTAAAAAACACTTTAACAGCAAGGCATCATTAAACTCGCCTCCGCACATTACCTTACACATGCCGTTTCAGTGGAAGGAAGAAAAAGAAGAAGATCTTGTTGAAAAGCTTCGGCAGTTTTCCGCTGGAGCAAAATCTTTTCAGCTTCAGCTTTTAAATTTTGGAAGTTTTCCTCCACGTGTTATTTTTATTCATGTTGTTCCAAATGATACCTTAAGCGAATTGCATAAATCGCTACACAAATTTGCCAAACGTGAACTCAATTTGTTTAATGCCAACTACAAAGATTTACCTTTTCATCCGCACATCACACTTGCTTTTCGCGATTTAAAAAAACCAATGTTTGTAAAGGCGTGGGAAGAATTTCAAAAAAAAGAATTTGAGGCCAATTTCAAAGTAGATCGGTTAGCACTGATGAAACACAATGGAAAAGAGTGGGCGGTTTACAAAGCGTTTGATCTTGAGTTGGCTTAAATTTTAAGCAGAAGCCCTTTTAATATTTCATATTAAAACAACTAACTTTGTAATTATCCTATCGACAAAACCCTCATTGTTAATCTAAATGAAAATTAAAAACCTCCTTTACCTTGCCACCTTATTGCTTATTTTATCGTCCTGCAAAGACGATGATTTTTTAAACAAGCTTGTGTTAGACAAAATTGTTTACCATGAAAATGTAGATCAAATTGGTCAATTCAAATATAACTCAGACGGAAAGATCCAACAGTATCAGGACTTCTTCAATAATAAGCAGACCAGCTATATAGATTACAAATACTCAGATGGAAGTTTAAAGGAGAGAGACTATTTCTCTACTTATTCAGGAGGAGACTCTTTCATACAGACACAAAGTCAACTGTTTAGCTATACAGCGAACGGTGAATTACATAAAGCGTATGTAGATGATAGCGCTCAAGATGTTTCTGAAATCTATACGTACACTTGGGTAGATGGTAATGTTTCAAAAGTTGAAATCGCCTCCCAAGGATCCTCTCGTCTGGAAAAGTTTTATGAAATGCAATACGATGCAAATGGAAATGTTGTGAAAAGACTTTTCTACGTTTTAGAAGATGACAGCTTTATATTGTACTATATTCTTGAATATGAATATGACAATAAGATCAATCCGTTATTTGCTCTTGGCGAACCCATCGATCTGTTGACTTCCATTCCAAATAATATCAGCCCAAACAATGTTATTAAAATTTTGCAGCGTGTAAATGAAGACAAAGACCCATATGCTATAACCGAAATGGAATATACTTATAACGAGTTTGATCTTCCAGTGACAAAAAAAGAAACAATCAATCTCTTTAATCAACTTTCTGAAACCAATACCAAATACTTTTATAAAAAAATATAAAAGCTTACTTCTCGCAAAAAGAACCCTTCGCTACCCAGAGACTTTTAATGGATAATTCCAGCAATGCCTCTTTAACGCCTGGATCATTTTCGAAAAGTTCATGTGTAACGCTACCTTTCATTACTAAAAAACCGCCATCATGTTCACGATGTCTGTCAAATAATGTGTGTTGAGATATTCACAAAAGGTATTGCACCGAAATCAGTTTTTGACGTTGCGCGGAGTGGTGGATTCTGCGCATAAATCAATATGCAGGCCGCGCAAAAAAATCAATCATCCATCCTGTCAAAAGCAGGATGGATGATTGATTAAATAAATCCAATGGTATAGCACCGCCACAAGCGGTGCTATACCATTGGATTCTAAATGCGCGCCTACAGTTCAACCATGAAATGCCTTTTGCAACCCGCGCATCGCAAATGAATGTACACAAAGGCTCAACTCTATTCGATACTCCTTTGATAAACCGTGCTCAATTTATAAAGATCAATTATCGCTTTAAAAAAGTTCTTGGCTAATAGCAAAGGTATCGCACGAAGTTAGGTTTTGACTTTGCGCGGAGTGGTGGATTCTGCGCATAAATCAATATGAAGGCCGCGCAAAAAAATCAATCATCCATCCTGCCAAAAGCAGGATGGATGATTGATTAAATAAATCCAATGGTATAGCACCGCCACAAGCGGTGCTATACCATTGGATTCTAAATGCGCGCCTACAGTTCAACCATGAAATGCCTTTTGCAACCCGCGCATCGCAAATGAAAGTAGATAGAAGCTCAGCTCTATTCAATCGCAAACTATTGACACGTCATTCAATGTGTATGGATCGTTTAACGTTACAGTACAAATTCTTAATCTATCGCAACGATATCGCACAGAAATCAGTTTTTGACGTTGCGCGGAGTGGCGAATTATGCGCGAAACTCAGAAGGTCAAGCCGCGCAAAAAAAATCAAATAAATCTAAAGAGACATCACCGCCACGAGCGGTGATGTCTCTTTAGATTCTAAATACGCGCCTACAGTTCAACCATGAAATGCCTTTTGCA
>JBBRFY010000195.1:0-8302 GCA_038241205.1 Cytophagales bacterium | reverse complement strand
GCGCTCTTCATTAAGTAAGGTATTGAGTAAAGTAGATTTGCCCGCATTTGGTTTCCCTGCAATAACCGTAGGAACTCCATTCTTAATTACATTCCCCTGATCGAATGATTGAATGAGCGATATTAGAAACGATTGAATGCGTAGAATTAATTTTCGTAAATCATCACGCTTGGCAAACTCTACATCTTCTTCGCCAAAATCAAGTTCGAGTTCGATGAGGGATGCAAAATGAATGAGCTCTTCGCGAAGATTATTTATTTCTTTTGAGAATCCACCCCGCATTTGATTGAGTGCAGCCTGCCGTGCATTGTCGGTTTCGGCATGAATTAAATCGGCCACTGCTTCGGCTTGTGCTAAATCAAAACGTCCATGTAAAAAAGCACGTTTTGTAAATTCGCCTGGTTCAGCCAATCGTGCACCATGCTTTAACAAGACTTTAATAATTTCTTTTACAACCACCGCGGATCCGTGACAGGAAATTTCAATCCCGTTTTCTTTCGTGAATGAATTCGGTTTTCTGAAAACCGAAACAAGCACTTCATCAATTACCTTATCGCCATCGCGAATGGTTCCGAAGTGTAGCGTATGTGAAGGTTGTTCTAGTAAATTTTTCCCCTTAAATGTTTTCGATACAATATCGATGGCATCATTACCAGACAATCTTATAACAGCAATAGCAGAAATACCTTGTGCAGTAGCAAGGGCAACGATGGTATCATTAATGGAAGAATTATTCGACATGCGTGCAAGTTAGTATAGAGTCTTGAGTAGTGAGTATTTAGAAATGAGTATTTAGAATAATACACTTCTGATTTTATATACCTTGAACTTCAAACTTCAAACCGCTTTCTCCCTAACAATCAAAACCGGAATCTGTACGCGATGTCGAACGGTATCTACTGTAGTTCCAAAGATTAAATCTTTCATGAAATTATGACCGTGTGCGCCCATCACCAGCATGTCGGCCTCAAAAACGTTTACGAGTTTAGGTATTACAGCCTTTGGATTTCCAAAGCCCACCATACTCTCCGCCATGTATCCTTTTGCTGATAATTGATTAATGTAATTTTCAAGCGACTCAATATCGCGATTTGATTCGTGGTCATTTATATGGCTTCCATAAACAAATGCTCCTGCTGTTTCTACAATGTGCAGCAAAGCGTATCGGGCTGAAGATCCTCCCTGCGCTAATGCACTTTTAATAGTCAATTCATCAACACTTGTAAAGTCAATGCAGATTGCAATGCGCTTGTAAATTGGGCTATCACTAATACTTAACGCTACCGCTGTTCCATGCGGAATTCTCGCTGTCTCTTCTTCGTTACGTTTATCAAGTATTGGTTTTATGGTGATGTAAACGAGCAAGCCCAGAGCAACGGCACAAAGGGGAATAACAGTTACCCAAAGTATCCAGCTATTTTCTTCCATCGCTATAAGCCATCCGGAGATTTCATTGTAGACTAATTTTACATTGAGTGCCACAATAATGACAGCGATAATCCACGCCAAAACTTTCACCCACATTTTAATTACAAACACACCCATTGTTTTTTTATCGCTGTTGAAGTGGATGAGTGGTATAACGGCAAAGCCTAATTGCAAACTCAACACTACCTGACTAAATACCAACAGTGCTCCGGTTTCTCCTTCTCCGTAAAGCAAGATTACAATGTAGGCCGGTATGATTGCGATGAGTCGCGTGATCAGTCTTCGCATCCATGGGGCGATGCGCAAGTTTAAATATCCCTCCATTACAATTTGTCCGGCTAGCGTTCCTGTTATGGTTGAACTTTGACCTGCAGCAATGAGTGCAACTGCAAAAAGAATGGCCGCCCAGCGCGTGCCGAGCAATGGTGTAAGAAATTTGTGAGCGTCTTGTATGTCTGCAACATCGTGCATACCCGCCTGAAAGAATGTAGATGCAGCTAGCACAAGAATAGCAGCGTTAACAAAGAAGGCAGCATTTAATGCAATGGCCGAATCTATAAAATTATATTTAATGGCCGACCAAATTCCTTTTTCGCTGGTATCAATTCTACGGGTCTGTACTAATGAAGAATGTAAGTATAAATTGTGTGGCATTACCGTTGCGCCAATAATACCGATCGCAATGTATAGCGCAGCATCGTTTGGTATAGTGGGAATAAATCCTTTTACTAATTCACCCATTTGGGGTTTAGCCAAAATCATTTCAACTATAAATGCTCCGCCAATAATGGCTACCAATGCAATGATGAACGCCTCAATTTTACGCATGCCAAATCGCTGTAGCACAAGGAGGAGCAGGGTATCAAGAACAGTAAGGCTTACACCCCATATCATCGGTAATCCAAAAAGTAAATTCAAACCAATTGCCATACCCAATACTTCTGCTAAGTCGCATGCAGCAATGGCGATCTCGGCCATTATCCACAATGAAAAATTTACGCCTCGTCCGTATTCAATGCGCGAAGCTTGCGCAAGATCAAGTTGGCGCACCACACCTAAACGCGCACTCAAACTTTGTAATAAGAGTGCCATTAAATTTGACATCAGCAGCACCCATATTAATGCGTAACCAAATTGGCTACCACCGGCAATATCAGTTGCCCAGTTTCCTGGATCCATGTAACCTACGCTTACTAAATATGCAGGCCCTAGAAAGGCGAAGAATTTTTGCAAGCCTTTTTTATTGGCAACGTCTACCGATCCATGTACTTCACCCAGTGACCTGCGATCAATTTTTTTTTCAGCACTCATACTCTTACGCAGTAACTAAAATGTTTTGTGAAACTATTTTTGAGATGGATACTTTGATATTTTCTAATTCGATTTCCAGACTGTCATCATATTCTTCTTTACCTATCAGTTTTATTTTCTTGCCCGGTGTGGCACCAATTTTATCAAGGTATTTTAATAGATTGGAATCGGAATCTTTAACAGCGACAATACTTCCTTTATAGCCGGGTGCAAGTTCGGATAACGTAACACTGGCTTGAATTTTAATCTTTCCATTTTTATCAGGAATGGGTTCGCCATGCGGATCGACTGATGGATAATGTAAAAACTCGTCTAGCTTTTCGATCAATAACGGTGATTGAATATGTTCGAGTTGCTCGGCCACTTCGTGGACTTCATCCCAACTAAAATTTAATTGCTGCACCAAAAATGTTTCCCAAAGTCTGTGCTTACGGATAATGGTTAGCGCCAGCGTTTTACCTTGCTTGCTGAGTTTTACGCCATAGTACTTTTCGTAGGAGATTACATTTTTGACTGAGAGCTTTTTAATCATATCGGTTACAGAAGCGGCTTTTGTTGCCAGCGATTCTGCTATCTCGTTTGTAAGAACAGCTTTAGCGCCACCATCAGAGAGGTGATAAATTGCTTTTAAATAATTTTCTTCTGTGAGGCTTAGCATATCGAAATGACGAGAGATGCGCGAAAATAAATATTTAGACTAGTCTAAAAAAATTTTAAATGATTTAATTATCGAAAACTATCTTTAACAATTTCTCTGCCTCACTTTCCCAAAATACATCTTGGGGCGATAATACATAAAACGATTTATTTTTCATCTGATGCAATGTTTCTTCCGGATTGAGTTGTGCGATATTGAAAGGTATTGAAGCGCTGTACCGTTTTGTAATCTCATTCCAAGGTTTATAATCAACCATTAAAATCGGCAGTTGATACCCAAGATATTCATACAGTTTTGTTGGAATGGAGTTAACGATAGATCTATTTTCCGCGTAAGCGATAATGCCAAAGTGAGCTGATTGAATGGCTGTAAGAATTTCAGAATGCGGAATTAGGTAATCTCCACCAACAAGTTGAATAAAGTTTTTTTCGTGAATGGACTTCCTGATTTTTTCTAAAGTAGTCTGTTGTGAACAATACCCCATTATCGTTAATCGCACAGCAGAATTTACCTTATGTAATTGCTCCGCAAGTTCAATAGCTTTAAAGACGCCAGTAGTTTCAGCTAGTGTTCCCGTAAAAAGTAAATGGATATTTCCATCGTTTTTCTTTTGTGCTACGATCTCCATTCTTTTTACTTTGTTTTCAATACTCGTTTTTTTATTTCGGATAAATTTTAGCTCTTTTTCATACCCACGTTCGGCCACCAAAAAATGATTTACAAAAGGAGCCGCAATCCATTCTTTGGATCGAACATACGCAGCAATTAACGGCCTGAGAATTTTAGGAAATGCATTGGTGTAAAAAATATTTCGAGCATAATTTTCCTGAACATCATACAGTAGTGTACACGATAGTATAATTTTTGATAATACTCCGATCACGAGCAATTCGTGTGTCGTGATGATTAACGTATCGGGTTTAATCTTCATTACCTTTTTAAAGATTTTCCATGAAGCTAAGATCCTACCGATGCTCAATCGATTGAAAGGTTGGAGCGAATGAAAAAAAATGGAAGGATGATTTGAAACAACACGACTGGCATAACCGATTATATGTACTTCTGCATATTCAGCCAAAGTTGCCCCTAGTTTCTCAAACATGCGAGTATCATCCACAGGTTTTAGCACAGAAGCGATGACTATTCTTGTTTTTTTTATTTCTTGCAGGCGCATTTAAAAACAAGATATGGAATTGAAGCAACTCATCGAAAAAATTTGGGAAGACCGTACACTTCTTCAAGTAGCAGAAAACCAACAGGTAATTCGTGACGTGATAGAAAAATTAGATCAAGGTAAATTTCGCGTAGCAGAACCCGTTGAAAATGGTTGGCAGGTAAATGAATGGATTAAGAAAGCAGTGATTATGTATTTCCCCATCCAGCAAATGGAAACGATTGAAGTTGGTCCTTTTGAATTTCATGATAAAATTAAATTAAAGAAAAACTATAAAGCGCTTGGTGTTCGTGTGGTGCCGCATGCCATTGCACGGTATGGTGCGTATTTAAGCAAAGGTGTAATCATGATGCCATCATTTGTAAACATTGGCGCGTATGTAGATGAGGGCACAATGGTTGACACTTGGGCAACGGTAGGAAGCTGCGCACAAATAGGGAAGAATGTGCATTTAAGTGGTGGCGTGGGAATTGGCGGAGTGCTTGAGCCTGTGCAGGCTGCGCCCGTAATTATTGAAGACAATGCATTTATTGGTTCAAGATGTATTGTAGTAGAAGGCGTTCGTGTAGGTAGAGAAGCTGTGTTGGGAGCGAACGTAGTGTTAACGGCAAGTTCGAAAATTATAGATGTAACGGGTTCGCAACCTGTTGAATATAAGAACTATGTACCTGAAAGATCAGTTGTTATTCCAGGCTCATACACCAAGAAATTTCCGGCAGGTGATTTTCAAGTGCCTTGTGCATTAATTATTGGTCAGCGAAAGGAAAGTACCGACAAAAAAACTTCGCTTAATGATGCCTTGCGGGAAAATAATGTGGCGGTTTAAACCGTCTACGTTATTACGGTGTCTAAATAGTTAGTATGGCACGGTTTTGAACTTCATAATTACATTACCAATAGTTTACCATCGCTTACTATCTTTGGCATAACGCAGTATGAAGAAATTGATTTTTAGTATTTTCATTGTTTCCATCCTTTGTGGATTTGTTTCGCAAGACAGCGAACTATATCCCTATTTCCGAAATAATAGTTTTGGGCGTGGCGAATCTATCCATTTTAAAATGACCTATGGGTTTTTTACAATAGGTAAAGGCACGGTAAAAATTAATCCTGATTATTTTTATGTAAACGATCGGCCTTGTTTTAAAGTAGATATTTCCGGAAGGACTGTAGGCATGGTAGATTGGGTGGCAGACGTGGACGACCAATGGGGTGCGTACATTGATACTGCTGCATTGGTGCCACATCAATTCTATCGTAAAATTAGAGAAGGTAATTACAAAAAAGATGAGTGGACAAACTTCGATCATGCAAAGCAGAAGATTGAAGTAAAAACGCTTGATAAAAAAACAGGTAAGCTAAAAGAGCCAAAATACTATGATGCGCCTGAGCATGTGCGCGATATGGTTGCCGGTTTTTTGTATTTACGCGTAATGGACTTATCGAAAACAAAAATTGGAGATACCATAACCGTAAAAGGTTTTTTTGAAGACGAATTTTTTAAGTTTAAAATTGTGTATCGCGGCAAGGAAGTTATCAAAATAAAAGCCGGAAAAATTAACACGTTGGTTTTTAAACCCGTTATGCCCAAGAATAAAATTTTTGACGGAGAGAATTCCATTACCGCTTGGTTTTCTGATGATAAAAATAGAATACCGGTTAAGATTAATGCCAATATGTTTATCGGCAATGCGGGTGTTGAACTTACTGATTTCTCCGGGTTGAAAAATCCATTAAATTTTGCAAAGAGGTAGTTTCGATTTACGATTACTAAATTCTCTTCAATGATCTTTTCGAACAACATATAAATTTTGTTGTTACCTGTTTTGCCGTAATTTTAAAAAAATTACTTCCAATTTAGTATGCTTAAAGAATTCAAGACTTTTGCAGTGCGCGGAAATGTTATCGATCTCGCGGTGGGTGTTATTATTGGTGGTGCTTTTGGAAAGATTGTAAGCTCATTTGTAGCGGATATCATAATGCCAATTATTAATCCACTTATTCCCGGAGGAAATTGGAAAACGATTGAGGTGGGGCCAGGAATTAAACTCGGAAGTTTTTTGGGAACCGTATTGGATTTTCTAATTATTGCCTTTGTGATTTTTATGTCCGTTAGAACAATTAATTCATTGAAGAGAAAAGAAGAAGCTACACCTACACCACCCGCTGCACCTCCTGCTGATATTATTTTACTAACCGAGATCAGAGATTTGTTGAAGAAATAAAATCTGGGTTTAATTCTACTGTAGAATATTTCTCCTTTTCCATTTGCTGATGTTAGCTTGGTTTGATAGTGGGTTATTGATAACACTTGATTTTCCATTCATTAAAGTAGTGGCCAAAACAGCCGCTAACTTTTCTTCAATGTCAATACCTATAGGCTTAGCGAGGGTTGGATTGAAATAGTTTTCAACAAAACGTGTGTCAAAATTTCCGCTGCGGAAGGCGTCATGATGCATAACGAACTGGCAAAAACCAAGTGTGGTTTCCAATCCTGTAATTTCATATTCATCAATTGCACGAATCATTTTCGCTATAGCATCTTCGCGATTTTCTGCATAACAAATTAGTTTCGCGATCATTGGATCGTAATAAAACGGTATGTCCATTCCTTGTTCGAAACCATCATCAACCCGAACGCCATGACCTTGTGGTCTTTTATAAGTAGTTAAGGTTCCAATATCCGGTAAGAAATTATTGGCAGGATCTTCTGCATACACACGCACTTCAATCGCATGACCTTTCATTTTTAAATCCTCTTGTGCAAATGGTAATGACTCGCCTTCCGCTACTCTGATTTGAAGTCTTACTAAATCAAGACTTGTAATTTCTTCCGTTACCGGATGCTCCACCTGAAGACGTGTGTTCATCTCCAGAAAATAAAATTCTAAAGTGTCATCCAAAATAAATTCAACGGTGCCGGCCCCATAATATCCGCATGACTTTGCCACATTAATAGCGGCTTCACCCATGGCCTGTCTTTTTTCAGGAGTAAGCACCGAAGAAGGTGCTTCTTCAACTACCTTTTGATGCCTGCGTTGGATGGAGCACTCACGCTCAAACAGATGCACAACATTGCCTTGCTGATCGCCAAAGATTTGAAATTCAATATGTCTTGGTTTGGCAATGTATTTTTCAATAAAAACAGATCCATCACCGAAAGCAGATTTCGCTTCGCTTGTTGCGCGTTCCATCTGTTCATCAAAGCTCGCTTCGTTTTCAACAACGCGCATACCTTTTCCGCCACCGCCTGCGCTCGCCTTTATTAGAATAGGATAGCCAATTTCTATTGCAATCTTTTTAGCTTTTGATACGTCCGTGATAGGCTCAGCTGTTCCAGGCACAAGTGGCACATTAAACTTTGCAACCGCTGCTTTAGCAGCAAGCTTACTTCCCATCAATTCAATAGCAGTAGAAGATGGCCCTACAAAGATTATTTGTTCATCTTCACATCGCTTCGCGAAATCTGCATTCTCTGATAAGAAACCGTAACCGGGGTGAATGGCATCGGCACCAGTATGCTTGGCTGCCGCAATGATTTTATCAATAACCAAATACGACTGAGACGAAGGAGCAGGCCCTATCAGAATTGCTTCATCGGCATAGCGCACATGCAACGCATTTCGGTCAGCCTCGCTAAATACCGCTACTGTTTTAATATCCATCTCTTTGGCCGTGCGCATAATGCGAAGCGCAATCTCACCACGGTTGGCTATCAATATCTTTTGAAT
>JBBRFY010000194.1:0-8425 GCA_038241205.1 Cytophagales bacterium | reverse complement strand
TCGGTAAACACCAATGAATGGAACTGACGTGATATTTAAATAGTCAGGATAATTTTTATGCCCTCTTATTTTTGGTATAGAGATCGAAAACAACAGGACTTGCAATCAGTATATGTATTGCAGTGTAGTTTACTTAGCCTTTCTTTTCCGAAAGCATAATTTTCGCTCGGCTCATTAGCATGTGCAATGTCAATTATGCAGTGAAAAATAGTTCTTCAAATGCACATGCACTAAATATTTAAAGTCCACCTTTTCGTGACGTGTTTTGGGATTTAAGAATCGTACAGAGAGTTTTGAGATGTGAAAATGTTCGAACTTCTTCTCATCCAAAATCATCAAGTTCGATTCTTTAATTTCTTCATATCCTTTTTGATTCGTAAAAATCCAAAGTGTTGTGGATTGGCTCTTTGAGATCAAATCAGAAAGATCGTAATAGCTTTTTACACTGGTTCTACTATAGAAATCCAAACCATAAGTAAGCTCATTATACTCAACGAGATTTTTTACTTCCTTCTCTGAAGCATGCATTATTTCGCCAGCACGATTAGAAGCGGCATACGAAAACAAAGCAGGATAAAAGTGGCTATTCAAAATAAAATTCAACACCACAATGGCAATGAATGATGGAAGAATAATTTTCTGAAAAGGACTTTTTCCGTTCCGCGCAAAAAAAATAGAAATTCCCATTCCTAAAAATAATAGCGACCAAAAGAGAACCGGTCGCATCGGAAACGAAAAAATACAAAGAGTGAATATGAGTGTATAAATCAATAGTGCTATAACCAATTGACTCCACTTTAATATGGAGAACAGCTTCGTAGTCATCTCCTCTTGAAATAGATTGTGAAGAAACTTACCCGCAATAATTGCCGCTAGTGGACATATTATAAAAATGTAGTGCGGCAATTTATAGTGGGAAGTCGAAAATACAATGAAGGGAAAAACAAATCCTCCCCAAGCAAGGGCTTCTCCGTGATTCAATAATTTAAACTTAGCACGTATCAGTTGAAAGGTATCTCGCGAAAGACCAATTAGAAAAATTACACACCAAGGTAGAAACGCCCATAGAAAGGTATGCGTAAAAAAAAGTGATGTTGTATTGTCTTTCCACACACTTTCTCCCGTGATCCTACCAAAACTCTGAGTCCAGAAAAAGAATCGCAGCCCTGATTGAATGGGAACGCCTTGAATTAATTTGCCAGGATGAAGATCATATTGTCGATACAATCCGATTAACATTGGGCTTATTAAAATCAAAACGATGAATGGAACAAACAGCCATCGCCAGTTGAGAATGGTTCCCCACCTACGCTTAACAACTAGGTGAAATCCAATGGCCAAAGCTGGAACCATTATTCCAATGGGTCCTTTCGTAAGCATGGCTCCGGCAATTCCCATCGCGCCTAAAAATAAATGGAGGAGTCGATTATTTTCAGTAAACAAATACAATTGCCAAATTGAAAAGATAGTACATGCAGTTAAGATAGTATCCGTTCGAACATCATGATTCATCATAAAACATGCTTGACAAGAAGAAAGCATGAGCGCTGCATAAAATCCTACTCTCTCATTGACCAGGGCTTTGCCCAGTTTATACGTAGAGAACAAGCCGAGTAACGAAAATAAAACTGACGGCAGTCTGTAGCTAAAATTTGAAATACCAAACGTCTTAAAAGAGAATGCCGATAACCAAAATAAAAGCGGTGGCTTATCTAAATAATTAAATCCATGATCATAAATTTCAAGATAGTTACCAGTATTCAGCATCTCCATAGATAGATACGCATACTGAGCCGCGTCAACTTCCATCACCTCTAAGAACATTCCAATACCGTAAACTAGCAGAACGGGAATAAAAAATAAGAGCTGCGACTTGTTGTTCACTTTATCGGGAGAAGTAAGTATAGCGAAGAATACAATAAATGGCATGGATGCCGTCTTGCCATTTTATCTTTTTTCCTTCTTCATAGGTTCTTCCATAATAAGAAATACCTACTTCGTAAATTCGAATACCCTTGATTTTTGCAAGCTTTGCTGTTACTTCAGGTTCAAACCCAAAGCGGTTCTCTTTTAAGGTAAGTTGATTAACGATTTCTTTTCTGAACAGCTTATAACCAGTTTCCATATCCGTCAGGTTAAGATTTGTTCCAACGTTTGACAGGAAGGTTAAAAATTTATTTCCGATCGAATGCCAAAAAAATAAAATCCGATGAGAAGATCCACCCATAAACCGGGATCCATAAACGACATCAGCGCCATGGCATAACATGGGTTTTAATAATACATTATATTCTTCCGGATCATATTCGAGATCGGCATCTTGAATAATTAAATAATCACCGGATGCTTCCCGCAAACCTCTGCTCAAAGAATATCCTTTACCAAAGTTTTTCTCATTTGCCAGGTATCGGATTACTAATGTATGGTTGAGCTTCCGATACGATTCAACAATTTGCTCGGTTCCATCGGTGGAACCATCATCGACAATGATGATTTCTTTTTCGAGATCATTAATAAGCTTAACCTCTTTAATCTTATCGAGAATCAAATGAATGGTCTTGCCTTCGTTAAACGCAGGTATGATAATCGATAATATAGACATGAAGTTTTTGCAAACTTAGGAAACCAGAATTAACTTCAATTCTTTTCAGTAATGTGAAACTGTTAATTAAACATTATGAAATTATTTACCGACAATGCCAGATGAAAGCATCATACTGTGAATCTCATCTCCAACATCTTCTACATTTGAATAGTGCAGTCCTAAGAATGATCCTGCCGTTTTTGCAATTTGCTTCTGAAAATATTGCGATTTGTTTTTCATCTCCCCTAATGCGGGTGTATCCGGACCTAAAGCTGCGAACCAAATCTGACCCGAACCAAAGGATAACCGTCCGTGATTTTTCCAACTATTTTTTGATCCATTTCCACGACCATGATCAGTGGTTATGATTAAAGTAGTCTGCTCTTTATAATCGTTCTGAGATTGAAGCCAATTCCAAAGTGTAGCAATCATCTCGTCCGTTCGATGTGCCGATTTCAAATACTCATCATATCGGCCTCCATGACCATGTTCATCCGTCTCGTCAAAGCTAATAAAGGTAAATCGTGGACGTTCTCTTTTTAAATACTCAAAGGCATATTGAAAGGTAAAGGAATCATACCGGGCACCATATGGGTTTGGATACGCATCGACCAGTTCATTCAATAACTCTTCTTGCTCGGAAATTTTTCCTGTAGACAATTCCTTTCCTGCGTTTACTGGAATTTTATCTTTTTCCTCCCGTGCTATCGATGACATTACTTCCCATGTTGCAAATGCCGCTACTTTATTTTCAAACCCAGGTTGTTGATTGACAAAACTTAGAATCGTTGTGTTTGGATTTTCAATTGCTTTATTAGACTTCACTCTTTTGTCAACGAAGCCAACCAACAACTCACTATAACCCGGATAGGAGAACCAATGTGGATTCGAACAATTTACCTGATTGTTATATTGGCGGTTTCCGTAGAGTTGGCCTTCAACGCCAATCGTATTCCAGAAAAAGGGCATTAACATCTGTCGCCTTTTTAACTGTGATGAATTCCAAAATAGATTCACCGCTTGCTGATCCTTTACATACTCTTTGCTAAAGAGTATAGCCGAATCGGCTCCTTGAAAAAGTTCCTGCCAACGGAATCCATCCAACGTGATAACAATAACATTTTTTGTTTTCGGCTGTTGCGCATACACGGAACTCTGAATGCACATCAGGAATATAATCAGGAACTTGTTTGACATGCCATAAAGTTCGGCTCGCAACATGACACTTTAATTAATGGGAAATTATGTTGTGGTCGTTATAGTGTGATTACGATGTGAAGTGTTGAACCATTTTTTAAAACTTGCATAACGTGTTAATTCATTCTTTCCACCGTCAATAACCTCGGTAGCAGGAACTCCTCGTTTATAGAAATTCCAATACCAGTAATAACATAACCTTAACACTCATTTTCATTCTTAAGAAATAATACAACCTACATTTCCGAAAAATTAGATAGATTTTATCCTAGGCCCCACTATTTTTTTAAACTCTTTTGAAGGATTATCTAAATGGTTAAGTTATTTGAATTCAATTCAATCCGAAGCCGAATGGTTTCTGGTTTCCTGTTTCTTACGTTTCTCATTGCTGTGCTTGCAGCGGTGTCACTCTATATTATAGAGCGAAACAATGAAATCACACATCTCCATAGCAACATCAATCAACTGGAAATTTTAACGCTCAGTTTAATTAAGTCGGATAATGATTTTTTTGACCTGGATGCTACAAACGCAACTTACTTCACTACGCGGCAAAGTGTTTTTCTTAATAAACGTGATAGCCTGAATACGCTCATTCAATTTGAGATGGCCGAGGTGCAGGATCAAAGAAAGGATCGGGAATACAATGTTCAGCAAAACCTTACTTTAATAGACAGCACAATTGATCTGTATAACACCACCTTCAAAAAACTGGAATACCTTCTTTTTAAAAGAGGATTTAAAGATTATGGTATTGAAGGGCAAATGCGTCTTCATGCTCATACGTTGGAGGAGAAATTCTCTGGCATTGAAATTTCAAAGCTGTTGTACTTAAGGAGAAATGAAAAAGACTTCTTCCTTCGCCTTGATTTGGGTTATCAGGCTGAGTTCAACAAACGATCAAAATCTTTAGCACAAGAATTAAAGGACGAGGCTATTCTTAACACTCAGGCCCTTTATCATTTAACCGAATACACCAGGCTGTTTAATGATCTTGTTGTGATTCAAACTCAAATCGGTTTAAGCAGTCAAAGCGGTCTGAGAAATGAATTGAATAACTTAACCTTCTCTATTAGCAAACAATACTTTGATCTGGCGGAGTTTTCGTATCGTTTTTCAACGATGGCTCAAAAGCAAGCTAAACTGTTTTTTCTTGTGGTCGTTTCTGGCGCCATTCTATTCTCCATCTTATCGGGTTTATGGATATCCAAAAAACTATCTGAGCCCATAGCTAAACTATCGAAGCTCGTTGAAAACATACCCTTGGATAAATCGTACAGAACCCAAAATATTAATCTTAAAAATGCGGCCAAAGAAGTTAGTGCTATAACCCGAACGTTCATCATTCTGATGGATCAAACCAAACAACAGATGAGTGAACTTCGATTGAAATCGTTATTGCTTCGAAAGAAAAATAAACAGCTTAAGAAAGTAAACAAAGAGCTCGACAATTTCCTTTATAGCACAGCGCATGATCTACGCTCACCCCTTACTTCTTTATTAGGACTTATCAACCTGATGCGCTACGAGAATACACAGGAAAAACTCAATACGTATTTGTTCATGATGGAGAAAAGTATTAAGAGATCAGAGAATTTTATTTCACAAATCGTCAATTTTTCAAAGAATAAACGAATGAATATCCATCCTGAAAAACTGGATATGTCTGATATCATAAATGAGATACTAGAGAGCCAGGAATTCATTTCCGGAAACGAACGCATTCGAAAAGAGATTAATATAAATGAAAATTCAATCTTCTATTCCGACCGAAACAGAATCATCATTATCTTCAATAATCTTATCTCTAATGCGATCCGGTATGCGGATTTTGAAAAAGAGGAATGCTTTGTAAAAATTTCCATCCATATTAATGACGAAGAAGCGACCATCGAATTTGCCGATAACGGTGTCGGTATTTCAGAAGAGCATCTCGATAAAATATTCAACATGTTCTATCGAGCCAACATCGATTCCAAAGGCTCCGGGCTCGGTCTCTTTATATTCAAGGAGACGTTAACGAAATTGCAAGGTCACGCAAGTGTAGAGTCAAAGCTTGGTGTAGGCACAAAGTTTTTTATCAGATTGCCAAACCTTATTCTTCAAATGCCTGATCAACCAGAACTTCAACTTTTTGAGCATTTAGCTATGCCACACTAAAATGATCTTCGTGTAAAATCACGATCAGCAACTGGCAATATTGATGTTTGGGTGATCATTCAATTAAACAAACAATGTTTTAAAATTTGGTCTCCAAGGAATTCTATTGTTTGCATCCAAAAGTTTTCATTACTAACAACTGATCCGTACACTCTATCATTAACTATTACTGCTGCTCCACTAACAATTTAAAATCCTGTAACAGCAATGGATCACTCGGGCGTTTGGCATTTAAATCAAATACATCACCACTTCTGGCAACCAAAACAAAAGCTGGAGTTTCATTCACCTGAAGGGTTCTTGCCAACGGGGAGTTGCTTCCGATTCGGTAATTGAGAATGCCATCGGAATAGATGTTAAATTTCTGTGCTGTCTGTTGCCACCGTTTCTAATCGTCATCTAGTGAGACAAAGACAAACGTAATCTTGTTGCGATATTGTTGGTGAAGTTGTTTGACGCGTTCGAACTCTGACAAATTTGATTTAAAATCGTCCGACCAAAAGATGAGATAGAGGATACGATTACCTTTGCTGTCTTCCCGAAGCCAGTTAAATTTTTTCTCTCCATCCTTACCTCCATCATGCACACTCATTTCATACAGTTTGTAACGATCAAACTGTTTTTCCAATGAGGTACCTCCGCCTAAATCGCGAATGATATCGTCTTCCAGTGGTGTGGTTTTTAAAATGGTGTTGGAAGTCCAGAAGACAGAATCATATGGAATGTTCAGCAGTTCTTCTCGTCCAGGCACGCGGCTGGTAAACTTTGCTTCCGCTTTATTGTTTACCTCGACCGACATTAATTCAATATGGAACGAATGTGTGCTGCTGTCGGTAGCCTTGCTTTCGCCTTGCAATATAAAATGATACGGATAATATCGGCCATCGAATTTTCGGTAATAGGATAATGTTCGAACGGTATTCTTTGCATAGGTTTTAACTTCCTCTGTTTTCACAAAAGCATAACTATCTGTCGTGATAAATAATGAGCCTTTCGCTTCTGCACGAATGCGGTAATTCCCTGAAGTGGTGAGCACGGAGTCTTTTCTATAGACATACGTTATCTCGTACACCTCTTGGTTATCATAAGAGGTAATGCCTTCGAACTTGAAGGCATAACTATCCAAATCTGTTTTTAGATTACTGACATTGGCATAAAAAGAAAAGTGATCACTTTTTTGCGCAGCCTGGTAGCCCACAATATCAACCTCTAGAATATTTTTTACCGATATCGGTTCGTGGCCTTGTGCCATTTCTGTTTTATCCAGGCTCCTTCTTAGCTGAGTCACACGAATTTGATCATTCTCCCCTGCCGATGGTTGAGCCTTTCGATACCCTTTATTTTGGCCTCTTCTTCTTTTAATCTTTTGAAGTAAGCCTTTGTTTCTTTCAATACTTTTGGCGCAAGAATAAATCCGGAGATCATCGTTGGAAGCGCCATTAATGCGTAGGCTACATCAATAAGGTTCATCACCATTCCCACGTTCCGTATAAAAGCCTGTGTAAAGTTCCTGCCGTCTTAGTGCCGGTTGACCTGTAACCAGTAAACAGTTGTCCGTTACAATCTTCCTATCAGTACAGAGATCCAATAGTTTCGTCAACAAGTTCTCCCTTTCGACATATCATCAACGGTTCATTTGCATTCAGCTCCTCTACACTCACCTGATACCCTCTTCGGATACCTTTTATCTAAACGTTCAGCACCATGCCTTTTGAACACAGCACCTTTAGATGGTTTACATACTCCAACTGCATTGCGTATGCGAAGGACCTACCTTCATCTTTTATTTAACATTGAAAAGAACGACTTCCTTTTCATTCGTGGCACACATCTGCGGAGAATTAAATTGTCTTTTAGGCGATGAGCACAAGTGCTCACAATAAAATAAAAATCACAATGCATTGCTATATTCCTTTTTACCTATTTAGTATGTATCGAATATTAAAGTGACCTTATTCTACTCTACTTGTAGAATTGAATGCATCCTTACATTTCAATTCCTGCTGGCGACAGAGTCACCGAGCTTGGAGATTCCGCGGAGAACTAAATCAACATACGCGGCAGGTTGGGTAGCATGGGAATTCATCAATGCTTAATACATTTAATTAACACTCACTGCTCTCGTATGATCTTAATCAACTTGCACGTATTCTTTTCATAATAATATTGCCAAGCACCTGTCGTGAATATTTCATTGTAATTCCCGTTCCTCACAGCAGAAGGTCGCTCAATACTCAGTGCAAAGTAATAGTACTCTGCACTATCTTTTACTGAGATAATATTTAATTTTTCACTCTTATGTTTCTTTTCAAAATCACTCAATGCTAATTTTTTCGCCTTATCACAGGAGCATTGCTCTTTTGATGCGATCCTATCAATCACGCACGCTTGAACAAGAAAAGCGAAAAACAAAATCCTCGTATTTTTCATCGACCAAAAAAATAAGTGTAAAATGGATAACTATAGAAGTAATTTCTTCCAACT
>JBBRFY010000193.1:0-8441 GCA_038241205.1 Cytophagales bacterium | reverse complement strand
CTTACCGTATAAAGAACGGGTTCGGTTTTTACCGGAAGGGCTTCATGTTTCTTTAAGAACTCTTGCTCAATGTTCCATTCTAAATGAGGCTGTTTTAAGGTAAAGCCATGCGGCATGCCATTGGCTGTACGTGTGAGCCATCCGAGGGCTTCCTCATTAAGTGTTTCGATATTGTAGTAAGTACGGTTATAAAGAAAATTTTGCTTTACATACTTCACTACATTCTCCACCTTACCTTTACTTTCAGGATCCGCCTTCCGGCAGAAGTGCAGCGTAAAAGATTTATCGCGCGTGTAATTTCTGAATAAGTCAGTCAGGATAATATCACCACTATTTTCACTTACCACAAATCCTTGATTTACAATTTTGCATTTTAATTTTTTGTCATCAAAGTAGTAACAAACTAATGAGTTTGTGCTGTTGCTGGGAAAGGTAAATTTTGGGATTGACTTAACATGCAGGCTGCGCAATTAAACCGCGCGACTACCTTTCATTAACCATGCACTTCAGTGCGTGGCTATTAAAAACAAAGTTGATCGGGCTTTAGCCCTGCTCTAAAATTTCATCGCCACAATTTTAAATACACCCGTCCGGATAGAGCGGAGTTTGCTTAAATATACTTTCTTTACAGCGACAGACTTTTTATTTTTGATCAAATAATAATGCACATGCGCTTCGCCCTACTATCCATTTTAATTACCTTCTCTATACCTTCCTTTTCTCAGTTTAAAAATATTAAGCTCGATGAGCAAACGGAGACCAATAGAGTGGCTGAGCCCAGTATAGCCATTAATCATAAAGACCCCAACAACATTGTAGCCGCTTCTATTCTGGATAATATTTACACCACAAAGGATGGCGGCTTAACGTGGAAGAAAATAAAAGTCACTTCACCTTCTGGCGTATATGGCGATCCGGTTTTAATCTCAACTGATAAAGGCACGTTTTATTATTTCCATTTATCAGATCCTACAGGTGAAGGCTGGAGCAATGAAAAAAGTCTTGATCACATTGTTTGCCATGAGTCGAATGATGGAGGAGAGACGTGGGATCAAGGCTCGATCATCGGCAGTAATCCACCAAAAGATCAAGACAAACCTTGGGCCTCTATGGACGATAAAGGTAATTTGGTTGTAACGTGGACACAGTTTGATAAGTACAACGATTTAGATCCGAATTGCCAATCGAAAATTTTAATGAGTACTTCTTCTAACGGAAAAAAGTGGAGCAAGCCTTTTCAGATTTCGCAAACGCCCGGAAATTGTCTTGATGATGATGACACCGCAGAAGGTGCCGTTCCCGCCATTAGCGTTGACGGGAAAATGTTTGTCGCTTGGGCAAATCAAGGGAAGATTTTTTTAGATCGTTCGTTTGATGGAAAGACGTGGTTGTCAAACGATATTGTAGTAACCGAACAAAAGGGCGGATGGGATATGAAAGTACCCGGCCACGACCGTTGCAACGGTATGCCCATACTGATGATTGATAAATCGAAGTCAATGCATCGCGGCAGTTTATACCTTGCATTTGCAGACCAGCGCAATGGTGAAGACAATACAGATGTTTGGTTTATGCGCTCTATGAATTATGGTGATAACTGGACAACACCAATAAAGATAGGGAAGGATAGTTTGAACCGACATCAGTACCTTCCGTGGATGACGGTTGACCAAACAACAGGTGTTATATACATAGTGTATTACAACCGCAGCAATTATGAAGACAATCAAACCGATGTCTATCTCGCGTATTCCATTGATGGCGGAGGATCTTTTAAAACTGTAAAAATAAGTGAGACACCGTTTATACCAACCGATACTAATTTCTTTGGAGACTACACCAACCTCTATGCGCACAAAGGAATTATAACACCCATCTGGGCTAGAATGGACGATGGTAAAACCAGTGTATGGACAACAATAATTAAGCAAGACGACTTAATTAAAAAATTAGAACCGTTGCCGAAAACAAAAAAGAAGAAGTAGGAATGTGGACAGCCAATAGTTAAAAGTTAATTTTCTTGTTAGTAAAATCTATTCGTTACTGTCTAACATCTAAAGTCTATAATCTAAAGTCTAACGTCTAAAATCTTACGTCTCTTTTCAAACCTTCTCCTTTCCAATCTCCTGAAATGCTTTCACAAAAGTCTCAGAAGATTGTGCTCCAGAAATGCCGTGCTTATTATTGATAATGTAAAATGGCACACCACTGATGCCGAGCTTGGAAAGTTCTTGTTCTGCTAACGCAACTTGAACCATTGCATTCTCATCCGCCAATATCTTTTCAACTTGTTCAGCATCGAGCCCTGCTTGAACGGCTACATCAACTAAATTTTCTTTTTTAGAAAGGTCAACGCCATCGGTAAAGTACGCTTTCATAAAAGCCTCTTTCACTTCGAGTTGCTTCCCTTCTTCGCGCGCAAATTGAATGATGCTGTGCGCCTTTCTTGTATTGGGCGATATGGTTTGTTTTGAAAAATCGAAAGTCAATCCTTCTTCGGCAGCAACACCTACAACGTGATTGGTAACTTCTGCATAGCGCTCTTCACCACCAAATTTTTTGGTAAGGTATTCTCGTTGATTAAAACCGCTGTCGGGTGTAGTTGGATTGAGTTCGAATGGATGATATTCAATCTCGAAATCGTATTCAGAGGCAAGTTCATCAACCGCTTTTTCAAGCCTTCTTTTGCCGATATAACACCACGGACAAACTACATCCGAAACCACATCGATCTTAATTTTTGTCTTCATCATTAAATTTTTAAACGTAACAGCTTGCTCTATGGCGATAGTTCACCTTAAACAAAATAATAATCAGGCTTCATGCTTCAGACCACAAGCTTGCAGCCTGAAGCGTGAAGCCTGAAGCCTCCGCATAGAGGCTAATCAAAACCAAATATTTCCCTCAATGTCAACCCCTTATAGTTATTTAAAAACCTTTGGGTTATTTTTGTGTTTCTGATTACGAAAACAAATAAAAAATGACAGTCGATACAAAATTCAGTTACAAGGTTAAAGACCTTTCCCTGGCAGCATGGGGCCGCAAAGAAATTACATTGGCAGAAGCCGAAATGCCGGGCTTAATGGCGCTACGCGAAGAATTTGGCAAAGAAAAGCCACTAAAGGATGCACGCATTGCTGGCTGTTTACACATGACTATTCAAACTGCTGTGTTGATTGAAACGCTAGTTGCACTTGGTGCAGAGGTAACGTGGTCATCTTGTAATATATTCTCTACGCAAGATCACGCTGCTGCCGCTATTGCTGCTGCGGGTATTCCTGTGTATGCATGGAAAGGAATGAATGAGCAAGAATTCGATTGGTGTATTGAGCAAACACTTCACGCTTTCGCTGATGGTAAGCCTTTGAATATGATTTTAGATGACGGTGGTGATTTAACCAATATGGTTTTAGATCGTTTCCCTGAACTCGTTGCGGGTATCCGTGGAATTTCAGAGGAGACTACTACAGGTGTTCATCGATTGATTGAGCGTATGCACAATGGTAAACTTCCATTGCCGGCTATAAACATAAATGATTCGGTTACAAAATCGAAGTTTGATAATAAGTATGGTTGTAAGGAGTCATTGGTAGATGCTATTCGCAGAGCGACTGATGTAATGATGGCGGGTAAGGTAGCCGTTGTTGCAGGATATGGTGACGTTGGAAAAGGTTCTGCTGCTTCATTGCGCGGAGCGGGTGCTCGTGTTATTGTTACTGAGATTGATCCAATCTGTGCGTTGCAAGCTGCGATGGATGGTTTCGCTGTAAAGAAAATGGAAGATGCTGTTAAAGATGCTGACATTGTAGTAACAGCAACTGGTAACTTCGGCATTGTGTTAGGCAAACATTTCGAATCGATGAAAGACAAAACTATTGTTTGTAACATAGGTCACTTCGATAATGAAATTGATGTGGCATGGTTGAACAAGAACGCTTCTAAAGATGAGGTGAAACCTCAGGTTGATTTATATACATTGAAGAGCGGAAGACAGGTAATTCTTTTGGCTGAAGGTCGTTTGGTAAACTTAGGCTGTGCAACAGGTCATCCTTCGTTTGTAATGTCAAATTCATTTACAAACCAAACTATTGCGCAGCTTGAACTTTGGGTAAATACAGATAAGTATGAAAACAAAGTATATATGTTGCCGAAACATTTAGATGAAAAGGTAGCACGTTTGCACTTGAAAAAAATTGGTGTTGAGTTAGAAGTATTAACAGCCGATCAGGCAAAATATATTGGTGTTGAACCAGAAGGTCCATACAAGCCTGAGTACTATAGATATTAATCGTTTAGCAATGGCGTTACGTTAAACCCCGGTGACTACTTTTCTTCTGAAGAGGAACGAGTTGAAGCCACACAGAAAGGCTTACCTTAACGACACTGAATAGTATTAGATTGAATATCAAATTGAAAAGCCCCGAGTTGAAAAATTCGGGGCTTTTGTTTTATGGCATTGTCCTTGCAACCGCATACCTTTGTAAAAAAATTACGCATGAAAAAATATGCTTCCTACATTCTTCTTGTATCAATGATTATCTTCTCCGGATTTCGTTCTCACCAAGAGGAGAATGTTGAATTCAGTTGTATGAAAACATTGAAGGCAACCAACACCTGTCATTTTAATTTTACGGTTGATGGAGCCAAGTATCGTTTTGTTGACATTGGCTGTAAATTCAGCAAGAAGAGAGATGAGGCTATTAAAAAAGTGAAAGATGGTTCATTGGCGCTCTCTAAAGATTGGAAGATTGATTGCCCTGAAGTGAAAGAAAAAAAAGATAGCGACTTTTAAAGATAATATTTAAGCAGTCGAATTACACGCATATAGTTTCACCAAAAGATGCGTGGAGCGTGTAGCCAAAACAGGTAAAGTACAATGGCATATTAATTTGTGCCAAGTTCAAAATTAAGTCACAATCTTTCCACTCAATTTTTCTCATTGTCCTATTGGCCAATCGTCTGTACGGAAACTTGAAACAGGTAATCCTTCTTTGCTAAACAAGTTTGGAATAGAACCATTCTTCCATCCAAATCGAACGGCAACAGGTTTCTTTACTTCTTTGGCAGACACAACTAAAGTTCCTCCTTCAATTTTTGCTTTCGCAGGATAAAATTTCTTATCCTCTCCGGCAATCATAAATTCCGTTGGTTCCCCGCCTTTTGATATTAATCCATTCGGTGCATGATCAAACGAAATTCTGATCTTGCTTTTTTCAATCTTCATTGATTTATAAAGTGGACTTTGATATACAATTCCCTTTTTACCATAGCTATCTGCTAATGCAAGATTAGCCAAACGTTCGCCCACAGATTTTTTATATTTTGGATGAATATCTTTAACATCGTCAACAAGATCAGAAATTACAACCATACCTGTATTTGGTATTTCCAGCATCTTCACTTCTTGTTCGCGAATAAGTGTTCCATTTTCTATTTCGCCATAGCCGCTAAAGGGAGCAATTTGAACATAATAAAAGGGTAAATCAGATAAGAACTGTTTGCGCCATTCCAGAATCAATGTTTCCATTAATACTTTATAGGTAGAAGGAGCAGAGGTATTGGCCTCTCCCTGATACCACAACGCACCAGCAAGACGAAACGGAATAATAGGATAGATCATAGAATTAAAAACAACACCGGGTCTTGATGGACACCACGGCACGTCTTTTTGTTTTTCTGCTGACAGTGCTAAAGTCGGATTACTATTTACTTTTTCTGCTGGCACCCAAGTTTCGGCAGGTGTTCCTCCCCAACTTGCATTGATTAATCCAATAGGCACATTTAGTTCTGTATTTAATTTCTTGCCGAAGAAATATGCCACAGCACTAAAGTATTGAACACTTTCTTTATCACACACTTTCCAATCACCTTCACCACGAATTTGCAAGTCTGATGCTGCCGATTTTGGTACATGAAACAATCGAATGTTTGCATCATTTACCTTACTAATTATTTCTTTACCATCTGCTGAAGCATTCATGCCCCACTCCATGTTAGACTGACCCGAACAAAGCCACACTTCACCCGACATAACATCGGTTAGTGTTCTTATTTCACCGTCCGCTCGAATAGTAATAGTATGCGGACCGCCAGCAGCAGGAGTAAAAACAGTAGACGCCCAGAAAGCAGCGTTATCCGTTTTTGTTCTGAGTGTTGTGGTATCCCAACTAACATTTATGGTTACGTCTTGTGTTGAATGAGCCCATCCCCAAATAGGTACAGGCGATTGTTGTTGAATCACCATGTGGTCATCAAAAATTGCAGGCAATCTAAGCTGTGCTTGTAAACTTAATGATAGAAAACCAATGGCAATGGAGAAGAGTATTTTTTTCATAGAAGTGTTTCAATAAAATTCAATGTGTAAAGGTATTCAAAATTGGCATCGCGGCATAGACACTATTCTGTCGAAAGTATATTACAGATTGTAGACTGGCCATGAATCATGGACAATTAACCATCGACTAACTCATCTTCTTTAACCGCTCTACAATTTCTAAAACCGCGGGACATACCAAGGTATTCTTGTGTGTGAGCTCCATAATCTGCACCATTTTTTTACGATTGGTGTGTGGATATTCACGACATGCTTTCGGTCGATCTTCATACACCGAGCAATAATTTTCAGCATCAAGGAACGGGCAAGGCGATGATGTTAAAACGTAATCTTGATCTTCATCTACGCGGAGGTATTTTGAAATAAAATCTCCGGGCTTGATGCGCAACGCTTTTGAAACCCGATCAATATCCGTTTGATAAAAAATTGGACTGGTAGTTTTGCAACAGTTGGCGCATGTAAGGCACTCTATTTCTTCAAATACTTCTTCATGCATTTGATGAAAGGCATCATCTACTTTGCGTGGATCTTTCTTTTTTAGGTTGAGAAGAAATTTCTTATTCTCAACAGCCTTCCTTTTTGATACTTCTCGGAAATGTTCAAAATCCATTTCACAAAGATACTTCAATCTATAATCACTCTTGTACTCTTTTTGTCTAACGATCATCCACCGAAACAATCATTTTATCTAAACACTCCACCATATACTCACCCGTGCCCGGGCCGTACCAATTCATTAGTCGGGTTTCGTAGTGATCTACATCATAATATTTTAATGGCGTTACATAACCAATGTAGCCACCATTGAAACTCGTCACCATGGTTTGAAGTTGATGTTGTTCCGCAACTGCGTCAAGTTGATAATTAAATTCACCAGAAAAATCGCATGGTGTTCCCAACATAACCACATTACCTAAACGCAACGCATTAAGGTAAACCGGAAACTCACCGAGTGCTGCACGAAACAACCAGGGTCTTATTCCCCAATCCATTGATATTTTTGCTTGCGATTTTGGAAGCATAAATTGAACGCGCTCCACCGTAAGCGTTGAATCATGCACGTGATGTAACATATTTTTGTTCGCCATAAACTGCGTTGCAATTTCGTTCGCCATATAGTCAATGCAATTCACTCCAAATTCAGGAGGCGTGCATCCATGGCTACCAACGGCTCCGGCCATAAACATGGCAAAATTATATCCTTCTTGTTCCATGGTGTCCACGAGTTTGCCAGGATAATCGCGTGATAGAAAAACATCTCTTGAATATAAACACGTGGCATGTGCGGTATGGCTCATCAAAATTAATGTACTGCTGTCGCTGCGATGAACTTCTATTGCGCGAAGTAATGAATCAACAGATCCAGTATCAACAAGTCTATTTTTCACAATACCCCGAATTGGAATTTGACCGACTTTTAAAGTTGAAGGCAATGTGTTTTCTGATGCACGTTTGATACAGGTAATTATTCTATCGGCAATAAAATTAACAATGGAATCTTTATACTCGCCATACATAATCTGTGTAACGCCTCCAGCCCAATGCCCAATACTATTATGCGTATGGATTGCACCGAGATAGGTATTGTCTAATGTAAAGCCAATTTCAGGAAGTCTTTTCTTTAATACTTCAACAACGGTTGGTGGAACAATAAGAAGATCGGCACTTACTATTGCAACTTTCGATGTAGAGGTTTGCACAACCATGGCACGAACAAAAACAGAATCGTGAATACCTTCAATTAATTTTCCTTTTCTATTTCCGTAGCCCGCTGTTGCTACGCGTTGCCTTGGCGTAATACTTTCTTTTGCATAACCGATATTAAAACGTGAACGTACTGATAAGACAGGTTTTTTCAAACTGTCTAGTGTACTCATCATTTCAGAGTAGACATCTTTTTCTTTAACAGATGTTTTATCAAGCGGCACAATTGAGATCAGACAAAACAAAAGAATTACTCCAATTAGAGAAGCGATACAGATGAAAGCGATGCGCACGATTTTTTTAACCATAAGGAGCACCAATCCCGGATTTTCAAGAACAACTTTATGCGAATTGTTTCCTAATTTTTCCCAAATCCCATCGTTTTCTTTTGCGGTCCAAAAGG
>JBBRFY010000192.1:0-8456 GCA_038241205.1 Cytophagales bacterium | reverse complement strand
GCTTCACCTCGAAGTGTTAGGGCGAGTTTATTTTTTGTATTGGTATCAATAAATTTTGTCAAGTCTGCTTTGGCACCGGCAAAATTATTTGCTTTTATTTTTTTTCGGGCCGCATCAAGTTGCGAATCTTGTGCGTGAGCGATAAGCATTGTGAGCGATAAGAAGATGAGCAGAAGCTTTTTCATTGGTCAGTTTTAATTAAAAGCCAAGGTAAAAATAAATTGCTTGGTTCGCTTTATGAAATTGAAATGGATACGTTTCAGGTTTGCATTCTTGGACTAAAGTCCGTGGGGATGAGGCTTGTTTTCACCACGCCCTGAAGTGCATGGTTAACTTCGTAGCGAGCAACTAATCCACAGCGCAGATAAAATGAATTAACTGATGCGCTTTATGAAATCGAAATGGCTTCGCTTCAAGTTTGCATTCTTGGACTAAAGTCCGTGGGGATGAGGCTTGTTTTCACCACGCACTGAAGTGCATGGTTAATTTCGTAGCGAGCAACTAATCCACAACGCAGATAAAATGAATTAACTGGTTCGCTTTATGAAATCGAAATGGCTTCGCTTCAAGTTTGTTGACTTTGACTAAAGTTTTTGGGAGTATGATTGTATTAACCATGCACTTCAGTGCGTGGTTAATAAGTGGAATATAGAATGGGCTTTAGCCCTGAATGCTTCCATACACAAGTTGGCAAGGCACATACTCCATTCATAAAAAATTAACAACGCCATAAAGACAAAGCCCGTATCTTCCGATTATGAATTTACACTTACTGAAAAAAATCTTCATGGCTTTATCTTTTACGATGGCCGTACTTACTTCTCATGGACAAGAAAAGGCGCTTGACATGAAAATGGATTTTGAGGATTACAATCCACCATCTACTTTGGTAGTGCCCGAACATCACGTCACCCGCGCGAAGTTTCCGTTCATCGATGTCCATAATCATCAATGGAATATGCCAACGCAAAACTTAACAGAGCTCACCAAAATAATGGATAACCTCAACATGGCCGTGATGGTAAACTTGAGCGGAAGAGGCAGAGGTAGCACAGAATATCTTGACAATACTTTAGCGAATGTAAAGAAGACACAACCAAAACGTTTTATCATTTTCACCAACATGGATTTTTCTGCCATTGACGATGCAGAGTGGCAGAGCAGAATGTTAAAACAGTTAGAAGACGATGTGAAGAAAGGCGCGAATGGCTTAAAGATTTACAAAAACCTTGGGCTTTTTAACAATGACAGTAAAGCTAATCGCATTCATATTGACGATCCGCGCATCGATCCGATATGGGCGAAGTGCGGAGAGCTTGGCATACCAGTTTTGATTCACTCGGCTGATCCAAAACAATTTTGGCAAGCCATTGATAAAGACAACGAACGCTGGCTGGAATTAAAACTCCATCCCGGTAGGAGACATGATTTGGATTCTGTGAAATGGGAAACCGTTATTGCCGAGCAACACACTGTTTTTAAAAGGCACCCCAAAACAAAATTCATTAATGCGCACTTGGGTTGGTATGGAAGTGATTTGAAAAAGCTAGGAGAGTTGATGGATCAATTTCCAAATATGTACACCGAGATTGGCGCTGTTATAGCGGAGCTTGGCAGACAGCCACGCGCAGCAAAAGCTTTTCTAACAAAGTATCAAGACCGCGTAATGTTTGGAAAAGACTCATGGGTGCCAGAAGAATACCCCACGTATTTTAGAGTATTGGAAACCGCTGACGATTATTTTCCATATCACAAACGCTATCATGCATTTTGGAGAATGTATGGATTGGATTTATCGGATGAGGTGTTAAAAAAAATTTATTATAAAAATGCCTTGAAGGTAATTCCGAATATTGATGCCAGTTTATTTCCGAAATAATTATTGAGGCTGCATCACAACTGTTTTTGGTTTTCCACCAAAACGCAGCCCGATTCCAAACGAAAGTTGAAAGGGCTGGTAATCAAAAACAGTTTCACCTTGCGTGGTAAAAGAAAATCCGGTTTGAAATTGAGTATAGATTGGGCTTTGGCCGAAATGAATTCTGCCTGTAAATGCGGGTTCAAGAAATAGAACCGGACTGTCGTAAAGTGCCACTTGATTATCGTATGCAAACTTTTCAAAATCGACATAACTTATTCGTGTAGAAACAATCCAATTGAAAATAGATTTATTATTTCCGATTGAAGGTTGAATAAAAAAACGTTGATACGTTCCGGTTGCGTTTATTTTGGTTGAACCAAACCACGAGTAACTTCCATACGATGTTCCTTCACCTCTGCCATATCCTCCAAAGATTTCGTAAGAGATTTTTTCTGAATTTTCGTAATATCCTACGGCACCTTCCCAAAATTTATGCTTTATGTAATCCGTATCATTGGCATCTGCTGTGTTGCGATTTACATAATTGTAGTTACCCATTACACCAATATGATTTGAAACGGAAGCCGCACCTTGCAAATCAATACCTGCACCAAAATTAATTGAACCTTGAAATTCGCCTGCACCGCGGAAGAGTGGAGTGTTGCGCGCGTTAGGCACATATACCGGTGCGCATGATTGAATTGCGATCAAGAAGAAAACAAAAACAAAACCCATTACTTTTTTCATACCCACATTTATTGTTTGTATAAATTTAACAAAAATTTGTAAAGCAATATGGATGTAAATTACGTGAACGAATTAATGCGCAACCGCAGATCCGTGTTTCAAAATCAATATACTGGAGAAAAAGTGGATGATAGCATTGTGCAGCAAATGTTAAAAAATGCAAACTGGGCGCCTACACATAAGCTTACAGAACCTTGGAGGTTTGTTGTTTTTACAGGAGAAGGATTAATGAAGCTCGCGATGTTTCAAGCTGAATTGTATAAGCGATTAACAACCGCTGATGGATCATACAAAGAAGAACGCTTTCAGAATTTACGTACAAAGCCCATGCTATCATCGCACATTATTGCTGTAGGAATGAAACGCGATGAAAAAAAATCGCTGCCTGAAATTGAGGAAGTTGGCGCGGTATTTTGTGCTGTTGAAAACATGCACCTCACCGCAACTGCTTATGGAATAGGCGGATACTTTAGTACCGGAGGAATTACGTACTTTGAGGAGGCTAAAGAATTTTTTGGCTTAGGTGAAGACGACAAACTTCTAGGCTTCTTTCATGTAGGAATACCAAAAAATAAGTTGGCTGATGGAAGAAGAAGATCGATAGAAGAAAAAGTGAGTTGGATAGCGTAATCTAAACGGTTACAAAAACTGAATATTAAGGCTTAATGAAAAATGTTTACTTGTTCAAAATATTTAAACCCCTAAAAAAATGAAACAAATTATACTCCTTTCGGCAATACTGTTGATTGCAGTGCTTGATACGCGTGCGCAGGTTGTAGGTAAAATGTTTCCCGAGATGGTTGCCGAGAACGTAGAAGACAAGAAGGTAACATTACCGAAAGATGTGGAAGGTAAATATACGTTGATTGGATTGGCTTATTCCAAAAAATCGGAAGACGAATTAAATTCTTGGTTTCAGCCTGTCTTTCAAAAATTTATTCAAAAGTCCACTGGCCTTATGTCGGGTTTTGGCTATGATGTAACGGTATATTTTGTACCCATGTTTACGGGTGTAAATGCCGCAGCAACGGGAACAGCCAAACGAAAAGCAATTAAAAATGTTGACCCGCAATTGTTGCCGTACATCTTGTTTTACAAAGGTGAATTGAAAACATACAAAGAAGCACTTGATTTTGAAAAGAAAGACATCCCCTACTTTTTTGTATTGGATAAGACCGGCAAAATTGTGTACGCCACATCTGGAAAATATACCGTTGACAAATTAGATAAGGTAGAAGAAGTGATTGAGGAGTAATAAAAATTGTATTGCTTACGCTGAAATAATCCATCATGTTTCTACTTGCTCTAGCCTTAGCTCCCGGTGCCGCCATTATGCTTTACATTTATTTGAAAGATAATCATGAACGTGAGCCACTGGGTTTGCTTATGATTAGTTTTCTGTATGGTGTTTTTAGCATTGCCGTTACGTTCATAATATCCTACCCGGTGAATGCGTTTTTTTTAACGCGCGAAGATGATGTGGTGGAGCAATTTGCAAATGCTTTTTTTAAAGTTGCCTTCATAGAAGAACTCAGCAAGTTCATCTTTATACGGTTTGTGCTATTCAATAATAAAAACTTCAACGAACCGTTTGATGGCATCGTCTATGCCGTGATGGTGAGCATGGGCTTTGCAACAGTTGAAAATATTATTTATGTTTTTGACTATGGCTATGCTACCGGTTTTTTAAGGATGTTCACGGCCGTTCCGGCACATGCTACCTTTGCCGTGTTGATGGGATTCTTTTTAGGTAAGGCAAAGTTTGCGCACCGTAATCAACTGTATCTTAGTTTAGCAGCGTTACTATCGGCCACAATTTTTCATGGTGCGTACGATTATTTTTGGTTCATATCATACGTACCCGGCATTTGGATTGGTGCCATTGCTTCGCTCATCATTGGTTTTGTGTTGGCACGTAAAGCCATTCGGTTGCATCAGCAGGCCTCTCCTTTTATTGAGGCTAACGCGAAGGCAAATAAGAGCAAACAAAACACACTTGGGTTTTAGAATGGCGATGTCTGTATGGTTTGTATTTTAGCAAGCGTAACCTGTCAATATGATTCGGGATTCAATTAAAAAACACTACCTCGGGCTCAATAAGGAATTTCGTTTTCGTGGTGAAGAACCCGGACGTCTTGAAAATTTTAGTGATGCAGTTTTTGCTCTTGCCATTACGTTGTTACTTATCTCTACAACACCGCCAACTAATTTCGAAGAGATCAAACGTTTTTTGTGGGATCTTATTCCGTTCTGTATCTGTATTGCTTTGATCTTATTAATTTGGTTTGAGCATTTTATTTTTTTCTTTCGATATGGAATGCGCAACGGAAAAATTGTAGCATTAAATACGTTGTTTTTGGTTATTGTGCTCTTCTATGTTTATCCGCTCAAGTTCCTTACAAAACTTTTCTTGTTTGTTCCTGGCTATCTTTTCAATCAGAAAAACTTACTTACGGAATTAAAAGGTATGATTTCCGCAAGAGATGTTGGCGACCTTATGATTATTTATGGTCTCGGAGCTACCGGTGTTTTTTTCGTACTGGTTTTTATGTATCGCAATGCTCTTCACAATTCCGCTGAACTTGAATTGAATGAAATTGAAAAATTTGATACACGTATGAGTATTCGAACCAATGCATTGATGGGCTCAGTTCCGTTGGCATCGGTGGCCATGGCAATTATTTTTAGAGGCTCCGCATACTCCGGCATGATTGCAGGTTTTACTTACTTCGTGTACACTCCGCTAATGATGCTTCATGGACGTAATGTAGATAAGGAAAGAAAAAAAATTCTAACAAACACGACAAATGAAATCAACTAATTCATTTTTGTTAATCGCGTTACCTTATTGAAATATTTTTTGTCTACCAACCCAATGAGTTGTTTCGGAGTGGGATCAATCTGATATAATTTTTCATTCGTTAGTTGAGCAGAGTCAATCTTAATTTCCTTCCCTAACTTTTTTAAGAATGTATTAAAGTATGTGTCTTCCATCGACATAAATAAAAGATCGCCATTTTTTTCCTGCTTAATAATACGAAGTGCCCATTCGGGTTTTTGATTGATATTGAGAAAATAATATCCTTTATATTTTTTAAGCACCAGACTGTCGCCCAAAACGCCTTCATCAACTGCGCCACCTCGCGTGTGGTAGCCCGCATTGCCAATGTATAATGTGTCTTTGTCTATTCCATTTTCAACAATCAGCAAATACTTTCCGCGCATAGCTGCAGGTATTTCGGTTAAAGATTTCCTGCCTTTTGGTTGGGTTTCCCGATAGGTAATTTCGGTACACGAAATAAAACCAAGTAGAATGAGGAGAAAATAATGCCGCATACTGTTTAATCGTTTTGTTAAGGTAATAAATACACTATAAAAATTTTGAGTTTAAGCGAGAAATTATCTTCCGTCTGAATTCATGAAAGATCAGGATGATAAAAATTTTGCAACTTTACATTCTTTAAGCGTGTCTATGCACATTGAAAGTAAACAGAAATGAAGAAGGTAATTTTTAGCGCAATTATTTTTATTAGCACGATGGCTTGCGCAGACCTTAGCGATGATGCAGGCTTTCAAGTTTTTTCTGACGCGTCTGATTTTAATGTGGGTCTTGAAGGTTGGACAGGTGACTTTGCAGATTACCCAACAGGTGCAGATGATTCAACATTTTATGAACTTCAGTTTGAACACACCAACAGACCGGCAAATCTGGGCGCTCCAAAAAAAGCCATTTTGCTTTCGGGCAATAATCATAGCGATGATTTGTTTATGTTCATTAAGAAAAAAATTAACGGTCTGCGACCCAACACAAATTATACAGTAGGCTTTGAAGTGGAACTGGCATCCAATGCTGAAAAAAATTCCGTGGGCATTGGAGGATCACCGGGTGAGAGTGTTTATTTGAAAGTTGGAGGTTCGGGTGCGGAACCAAAGAAAATTGTGGAAGGAAGTTTTTATCGGTTGAATATTGACAAAGGTAACCAAAGCACAGGTGGTAGCGATATGCAAGTAGTCGGAAATATTGCCGTTGAATCTTCTGAGTATAGTCTGCTTACTAAAAGCAATTCAAATGCTTACGATCAATTTAGCATTCGCTCAAATAGTTTTGGAGAACTTTGGTTAATCGTTGGAACTGATTCTGGATTTGAGGGAACCACAACGGTATACTACACGAAAATAAACTTTGTGTTTAGCACATCAAATTAATTTAATGCGTTGCTAGCATTTAAAAATATTAGCAAAGCGTTCGCTTAATAAAGCTCTTGAATATTTTAATTCCGCCAGTGCTCGTGATGCTTGTTGGTATGCAAGAAGGTGTTGCTTGTCTTGCAGAAATAGTTCAATCTTATCGGCAAAATCAGTTGGTAGCTTGGAGTTAACATAAATCCCACAACGATGGTCTTCAATTTCATTTTTAATCCATCCTCCAAAATTTACAACGATGAGTTTACCTGCCGCGAGCGCATCAAAATATTTGTTGGGCGATCCTGTTTCGAGTATCGGTACGGCCTTGTAGCAAACAAAAGCGGCATCGGTAATATTCATTACTTCGCGCACGCCTTCGCGATTTTGAAAGTCGAGAAAAGTTAGATTAGAGATATTAAGTTTTTGTGCAGCATCTTTTAAGCGTGGTAACACAGCGCCTTCTCCGCAGATAATAAAATGAATGTTTTGTGAACGTTTTAAACTTGCGTGTGCACAATCAAGAAAGTAATCGAGACCGTTGGCTACTCCTATCGCACCAATATAAGACACTACAAATTTTCCTTCTACTCCAAACTTTCGCGCATTCGCCAAAGATTTACCTTCCGGTTTATAAAAATCTGTATCCGCCATGTTGGGAATGAGGTGGACTATTTTTCTATTTACCTTTTTTTCGATTGCTGATTTTATCATGGGCGATAAGGCCACAATCGATTTTGAATCGCGATAGATGGATGCTTCAAGTTGATAGAGCAAGGATCTGAAAAAATAGTTTTTTACATAGCCCATTTGAATGGGAGCATCGGGCCACAAATCACCTACCTCAAAAATGTATGGAATTTTGTAACGCAATTTTATCCAGCGCGCAGCTAACCCAATGGTGAGCGGAACAGAGATTGCATAACAGATTGACACATCGCGAAATTGTTTGGCCAGCGTAGCGGAACGTAACAAGTAATGCATAAACGAAAAGCTTCTTTTCCAAAAACCGAAAGCGTTTTCGTAAGCAATGGGTAAAAAATGAATATCAATGCCTTCAATGTTTTCGCGCCTGTAGGTTTTTTCATTATGCCCTGTGATAACAATGGTTTCAATACCGCTCTCCACTAAGGCTTTTGCCAAATAATACGACCGAATGGCGCCTCCTCGCTGTGGAGTATTGAAGTGCTGATGAAGGATCAAAATTTTCACGGTGCAAAGAAAACAAATCGGTTGATAGTGTCAGATTAAGCGCGAGTATTTCAACTGAATTGATTAATTATTTGAGGTTGATTACGCGAAGATATGTTTTGCGAGCAAGGATAGAATTCAGTGGAAGAAAAATTTGATTTGACTGAGGTGGTGTGACGTTTTTATGAACAGCGCAGTAAGATTTGTATTAGCGTTAATATTTTAAGAGTTTATATCGAAAGAAGATAGGTGGCCTCTATCTTCTTTCATTGCAGATGCGCGAGTCGGTAATTGTATTTCATAGGTAAATTGTAGGCGCGCATTTAGAATCCAATTGATTATTCCGGTCTATACTGAGCCACCTATTCCGGTCTAAAGTGAGCCACCCATTCCGGATGAAAGTGAGCCACTTATTCTGGACTAAAGTGAGCCACTTTTAAAACTTTTTATAAGTTTTTTTACTGCCATTCCGGCA
>JBBRFY010000191.1:0-8558 GCA_038241205.1 Cytophagales bacterium | reverse complement strand
AAAAAACCTTGAATGCAAATCGCATTCAAGGTTTTAAGAGGTCTCGAGCGGATTCGAACCGCTGTAGGAGCTTTTGCAGAGCTCTGCCTAGCCACTCGGCCACGAGACCAATTTCATTTATCGTTAACCGTTAATGGTTAATCGGGGGGTGTGAGGGTGAGTGTGTGTGTGCGCATTCTCGCGAAAGAACTGCCGCAAAACTATGAAAAACGGTGTGTATTGCAACGCACTTAAAAAAAAGAAAAGGTGATGCACACATATTGGCATCACCTTTCTTAACATTTTATAAAAGCTTATTCAGCTTTTGAATCTCCACCATCCATCTTTTCTTTCAACGCACTAAGCGCTTCAAGATCGCCTAAAGTAGAGCGCTCATTCTGTTGATTATTGCTTTGAATTGCATTGCCTTTTGCAGGCGCTTTCTTCTTCGCGGCAGCAGTAGCAGCAGTAGTAGGTTTTTCCTCATCTGCAGACCAGATCGATTTGTGCGATAACACCACGCGTCTGTCTTCTTTAGAGAACTCAAGCACTTTGAAATCAAGTGACTCACCTACTTCAATTTTAGCATTGTCTTCGCGCGCTAAATTCTTAACCGCGCAGAAGCCTTCAATACCATATGGAAGTTCTAACACAGCACCCTTATCGTTCTTGTTGATAACGGTACACTTGTGTAATGAACCTATTGTGAAGATGTTTTCAAAAGTATCCCAAGGATTTTCTTCAGTATGCTTATGGCTCAATGCCAATCTACGGTTAGCAGCATCTAATTCAAGAACTTGAACGTCCATTGAATCACCTACTTTAACAAACTCAGAAGGATGTTTGATTTTCTTCGTCCAGCTTAAATCAGAAACGTGAACCAATCCATCGATACCTTCTTCTAGTTCGATAAACAAACCAAAGTTGGTGAGGTTACGAACGATGCCTTTGTGCTTGGTACCTACTGCATACTTCGCAAGAACATCTTGTCTTGTCCAAGGATCTTCAGTAAGTTGTTTAATACCCAATGACATTTTGCGCTCATCACGATCTAATGTCAATACAACTGCTTCTACTTCATCTCCAACTTTCATAAAGTCTTGTGGATTGCGTAGATGTTGAGACCAGCTCATTTCACTTACGTGGATCAATCCTTCAACACCTGATTGAAGTTCTAAGAATGCTCCGTAGTCTGCTACGTTCACAATCTTACCTTTCACTTTCGAACCAATTGCTAATTCAGCAGCAAGCGCATCCCAAGGGTGAGCCGTAAGTTGCTTCATACCCAATGAAATTCTCTTCTTCTCGCCATCGAAATCAAGAACAACAACCTTAACCGTTTGATCAAGTTTGAGAACTTCTTCCGGATGGTTGATACGACCCCAACTAATATCGGTGATATGCAATAATCCGTCAACACCACCCAAATCGATAAACACACCGAAGTTAGTCATGTTCTTAATTACACCTTCTAATACCTGACCTTTCTCAAGGTTAGATAAGATGGCCGCTTTTTGTTGCTCAAGATCTTTCTCAATCAACACCTTATGCGATACCACTACGTTGTCGTTGGTGTAGTTAATTTTCACAACTTTCACTTCAATCGACTTGTTAACATAGATATCGAAATCGCGGATAGGCTTCACATCAATTTGTGAACCTGGTAAGAATGCTTCGATGCCGAACACATCTACAATAAGACCACCTTTTGTTCTGCGTTTTACAAAACCTTCGATGATGGTATCTTTATCCAATGCAGTTTGAACATATTCCCAACCCTTCACCAACTTCGCTTTTCTGCGACTTAATGAAAGTTGACCCATTGCATCTTCGCGCTCTTCAATAAAAAGATCAACAACATCACCAATTTTAAGATTGGACATGTCTTTAAATTCAGCCAACGGCACAAGTCCGTCAGATTTAAATCCAATATTTAAAATAACATCACGGTCGTTAATACCAACCACTGTACCCGATACTACTTCGCCTGTATTAACCGTTGCTACAGTACCTGAATACAATTGATTCAACTCTGCCATCTTCTCTTTTGAATACCCTTCGCCAAAGCCTTTGCTTGCGAATGCATCAAAATCAAATTCGCCCGCTACTTGCTGCGCATACTTTGCTTTCTTCAATTCAGAAACTGGAATAGCCTCTGTATCGATCTCTTCTTTTTGTGCCGATTTTATTTCGGCCAAAGGATCTTCCTCGTCCAAATCAATCTCAACGTTTGCTTTTACCTTTTTTACCGGCCCTGAAGATTCTTCAGAATCCTCAGAACGTTTGGTCTTTTCTACAGGTTTTTGTGCTTTTGCCATAAACTAAAATCGCCCTGTTTTACATGTAGCAACCGAGCTTGCTGCTACAAATTTGTTTTAGAACATCTTCTTGAACCAATCAAAAAGCCCATTCTATATGAATGGGGCGCAAAGATAGTCAGATTTATGAAAATTTACTGCACTTTATCTTGAAGTCTGCGAGGTTGAAATATCTTCAGGCTTTAATGTGCCAACGGCATATTCCAATAGAATTTTCTGAAAAACGAGCGTAAACTCGGCCTGTGCCTTATCTGTTTGTGCTTGTACAAATACCTTATTGGCAACCGTATAATCTACAAAGTTGGTAACACCCAAATTATACCGTTCCGTTTCAAATTGAAAAGCATTTGTAGCAGCCTCTAACTGGTCTACAGAAATTACAAAAGATTTTCGAGCGCCTTCATAATTTCGAATTACGCGCAACACATCATTGTTAATTTGGTATTCAAGATTTTTTCTGGTGAGCTGACTATTGCGGTATTGAATTTTCTGTTGAACATAAGCCGTCTTGTTTTGCAAGCCATTGAATAACGGTATTGTTAATTGCAACCCATAACTTTTATACACATTGTCTTTTCGGAATTGATCGGAAAATGCGCGAGGATAATCTGAGTTTCGAATGGTCACTCCAGAACTATCAATCATTTGAGGAATTCCATGCTGAAAGTTATAGGCCGATCCATAGTTACCAAACGCTGTAAGCGATGGGTACATCAATCCCGCTGCGGCTTTCATACCATAGCGTGATGCGTCTTCATTTTTTACAGCACGCAAATAATCTCCACGATATTGTTTTGCTTTTGCCGCCAATGCTTGCACGCCCAACTTTTCGGAGCCAATAAAATTAACATCCCAATTCGGGTTCTCAACATCAAATTCTTCAAAAGGATCGATCAAAAGAGTTTGTGTTAATAAAGCCTTGTCATTATTTAAAGTAATTTCTGCCTGAACCATTCGCAACTCGCCTCCTTTTGTGAGCGCTTCCTGATTGTATTCATCAACAAGTGAAAGTGCACCTAACGCTACTTTTTCTTTTACTTGCTCTAATTGTTTACTAAGCGACTCAAAATTTTCTGTTGCAACAATTAAAAGTTGCACATCTAACATTACCGTGAGGTACTGCGTTGCAACGGTATTGATAACATCTTGTGCGGTACGATTAACAAAATAAGACTGTGCTTCGAGTTGATTTGAATATTGTTTTATACTGTTAATTCTATAAAATCCGCTAAACAAATTCATGTTTGCACTTAATGTTCCGCTAACAGCATCGCGAACACCATTAATCAATTTACCAGTCTGGTTGTTAAAGGAATTACCATTTACCTGATAGGCCTGCCCGGTAAGTTGAACATTAGGCCCGATGCTCGCAATGCTTGATGTTTTCTGCATCTGGCTCAACTCCAAATTGTTTTTTTGTTGATTGAGTAGCACGCTATTATCCATTGCAATTTTTACAGCCTCTTCAAAAGTTAAAATTTTTGGTTCGGTCTGAGCATATGTTTCAAACTTTGCTAACCCTAAAACCAACAACGCTATAATTATTACCCTCTTCATATTCTCATCCAATTATTTAACTAATTCATCAGCCTCAATTGCTCCATCGGCTACCCGGATAATACGCTTACCATATTTCGCATTCTCTTCGGAGTGGGTTACCTGTATAATCGTAATACCTTCTTCGTTTAACTTCTTAAAGATTTCCATTATTTGTTTGCCCTGATCAGAATGTAAATTACCGGTCGGCTCATCGGCTAACAATAATTTCGGTTCACCTACTATCGCGCGTGCAATACCCACCAATTGCTGTTGCCCTCCGCTAAGTTGCTCTGGAAACAAATCTTTCTTTGCAACCATATTAAACCGATCGAGCATTTCGGCCACCATGCTTTTGCGTTGTGCACTGCCTACACCTTTATATAAAAGCGGTGTTTCAATGTTTTCATACACCGTTAGCTCATCAATTAAATGATACGCTTGAAAAATGAAGCCGATATAATTCTTGTGCATTTCAGATTTGGCTTTCTCCCGCATCTTGTGCACAGGTTCATCAAAAAAGTAATACTCTCCGGCAGAGGGTTCATCGAGCATACCGATGATGTTCATCAACGAAGATTTACCTGCCCCGCTCGGTCCCATAATCGTTACAAACTCGCCTTGATTGATTTCAAGATTTGCCCCTTTCAAAATAAAAGTTCGTTGAAAACGGGAGTCAACATACTTGTCTATGTCTACTAATTTAATCATGGTTTGAGATTGTAAAATGAATTGTAAGAGATGTTTCGGCCATGGTTGCCAACAATAATGCCAAGGGAAATTATTGCTCTAAAAGCTTAAAAGAAGATTTTAAGGCAATATGTTCGTCCGGTTTTGCAAAATGGTGTCCGAAAACGGATGGATTTGAAAGAGTTTTTTAACAGCCATCAGTCTGGTAAATTAAGGATGCGCTACACGTGTGTCAATGAAAATTTCCTATGCGTAAGCGGGCAAGGGATTGTAGTGGAAAGCAGGCCACTCGCTTCGAGTGGTCTGCTTGGAACGGAAAGCCCGGTGGCCTTGCGTTTCGCTTGGCCATGACCCCAATATTTTAAAACGATTGTACGCGCACAACAAAAAGCAATTCAATTAAAAAAAGATTAAACTTTTTCCGATTTCAATGTTGGCTTACGTGTCTTTATTTTTTCGCGAATAAAAACACCAACCTTCTTGCCTTGATCCAATCCAACGGTACAGGCAGGGGTATAGTGAATTCCTCCATACATGCGACTAACGGCAGCTTCTGCACAGGCATCAAAAAACGAATCAAAGCTTCTTGCTTTCATACCAAACTCAACCTCAGTAGAATCTCTAAACGAAAAGTTCTCACCATACAAATCGGTTAATGCAGTTGCGGCTGCTCCGGAGATAACGCTATGCCCACTGGTATATTCCGGGAACGGAGGAGTTTGAAGTAACGGCACCCAATTCTCATCTATGTATTGATTGATGTACGTTTCTGGTCGTATTAATTTACTTCTATACTTTTCATCCCAGCAAACAATAAATCCATCAACCAACGACATGGCCACGCGTACATATGCTTCAGAAGATTGAACAAAATCAGATTTTGCTTTCGCGCAAGCAACATGAGTGATGTTCATCCAATGTCCTCCCGGAGAAATTTTCTTGGTTGCAAACATTACATGGCCTTTTACATTCATCATAAACGGATTGCAATCCCAGAAGGAAGCAATTTCACGCTGCTCATCTGTTAAGTTTAGTCCAACATCACGAACTTCTAAAGCCTCTTTATAAAACTGACTATTTTTATCGATCGAAAACGCAGTTGGAGGTGCCGGTTTAAATTGTGTTGCCGAATCGATTGCAAATGTTCTGATCTTATTCCAACTCGGTTCCACGGCATCCATGTACGCTGGGGGAGTAGGTTTCCATGTGGCAGGATCATCTTCAATGGAGTATTTCGGAAACGACCGGCTTTGCTTATAATTATCTTTACCCGACCAGGCGAGCACATGGTCTGCAACTTGGGTTCCATACGCAATGGATCTGTCGTATACATCATCGGGCATGCCTGTATTTTTAAAATCCTTCATAATTTTTTCATAGAATTGATCCATCATATCATCCGAAAAAACCAAAGTCTTTCCGACTTTCAATGCAGCTTGTACGGCAGCCAGTGAATAACTATAATCAACGCCAGGTTCGGGCTGAGGAATTGCTTCGAGTCCATGCAATTGACCAGCAAGTGTAACGTATTGATCGTTTTTATGAATTGAAACTTCATACGCTGCAACGCTCATATAGGTATAAATACGAGCTGCCACGGGCGGAGAAAATATATCGTGAACGATAACATCTGTTACCTGCTTTACTGACCGATGTAAAAATTCAGGATTCTCTGCCTTCGCTCTCCAGTTCACATTATCCTTCGAACACGAAACCAACACCGCACTTATAATGAAACACGAAACAAATAAATTCTTCATTTTAAACTACTTAATTGAAATTCAAAATTAACAAACACAGCAAAGTAACGAATGATTTTTATCATAAACAGCTACTTCACTACAAAGTCCTTCCTTTCTACCCCTACTCCTTTAATTTGAATTGATTTTAATTTTTTAGGTAGTGGAGTTAAATGCTGCTCAATACCTTTATCGGTTATTTGCAACCCTCCAAAACCAAAAATAATAGCCTGCAACATGCCGCCTGCACCCGTTGCGAAATATGGATTTGTTCCACCAGCAGTTTCCGCTAGCACGCCAAAAGGCGGAACCTGATTAGGCTTGTAGCTGTTTTGAAAAATCTCAAATGCTTTCTCAGGATTGCCCAACTTTGCATACAACGTGGCCAGTACTGAATGTCCCATTGCAGGGCCTTGTGGTGACATGCGCGGTTCGTAATACTTTAAATCTTTTTCTATCTGAGATCGATCTTGAATAAAATCGAGCGGATACGACAAAAGATTTACATCAGCTTGCTTGATTTCTACTCCAGTATAGGTTGCATTTTCTTTCGTTGTTCCATCGGGAAATTTAAGAACGGGAATATTTTGTGCTACATGTTCCCAATCTGGATTCGCCTCTATACTTAATTCTTTTGCCGCCTGTGTTGCATATCGAAGCACGGTGATGGCCATGGCGTTGGTGAACGCATTGTTGTCAATATTCTCTTGCCACTCATTCGCACCAATTACATTATTGATTTCATACCTACCTGCACCGTTGCGCTCTACACGGCTTGCCCAAAAATCGGCCACTTCTTTTAACACCGGGTATCCTCTATCACGAAGCCAAATTTTATCTTTCGTTACCTGATAATATTTCCAGAAGGCCCAACCAACGCATCCTGTTATATGATGTTGGAAGGGACCTGTCAATGCCCACACGGGAGTATCTTCTGTTCCCTCGTCAGATGATTCCCAAGGAAACATTGCCCCTTTGTATCCATGCGAAAAAGCATTTTCCTTCGCTGCACCAAGACGCTGAAACCTGTACTCCAATAACGACTTGGCAATCTCCGGATGCAAAACCAAAATGGGCGGATACATCCACAACTCCGTATCCCAAAATACATGTCCATTGTATCCCAATCCCGATAGGCCCATAGGCGATAAGCTGTAAGCGGTACCTTCACGCGCAAAAGAATAGAGATGATACAAAGCGAATCGAACATCTTTTTGCATTTGTAAATCACCTTCAATTACAATGTCACTTTTCCACAAATCTTCCCATGCTTCATTATGTCGTTGAAGTAATCGTGCTGTACCTTCCAGCTTGGCAAAGATGGTAAGGCGCTCTGCTTCATTTACGGGGTCTTTTGTTTGCTCGGTAGAAGTTGCTGACGACACAACGCTAAACTGATACTTCTCTCCTGCTTTTAACTGCTTTGTAAATTTTAACAAGTGCATGTTATAATCCCAATCTTCATGTATCAGCGCAGGTTCCTTGCCGTGTTGTTCTGTGAAGATGAAACTATTGCTTACCGCAACGGTATGTTTACCCGATGGACTTTTACCCACAGAGGTAAGAAGCGGAATGGTAACGTGCGGACGATCAATTGTAGCATATAAATTATGTACATCCACTAAATGATTTGGTGCTTCAATTACACTCATAGGTATAATCGTAGTATTTTTCTTCGCTGTAATCTCCACCATTGTAAGGGCCGTATACGGCAAATGACGAAGCGCCATCATCGTATGTCGCACACTTATTTTGTCGCTCACATCGAACGAGGTAGTGAGCGATGCTTTCTTCATATCCAATACTTGTTTGTAATTGGATATTTGTTTTTGGCCAATGCGAACACCATCAACGTCCAGATTCATGTTTACATGATTGAACGTTTTCAGAATATTCGAAACTCTTCCCCGCTGGTAATAATCATAAACACCATTCAACACTACATCTTTCACCTTCATTGGCTCAGGAGATGACACGATGCCGATCATACCGTTGGCGAGGGTGACTCCGTAGTAATTGTTGGGGTTGATGGGTTGGGATTCGATGGTCCAACCATCCTGTCCATATAGCCTGAAGCTGATTTGGAACAAAATGATAAAAACAAAACGCGTTTTCATTTTACTTATTTAAGTTAAAAAATTCAACCGTATCATTATTTCGAACAAACATGTAGCACACCTCAGTTCCAATTTTTACTGACAATATTTTTCGAATTTCGCCTTTAATGGAAAAGCCAGATTGTTTTGTAGAGATTGCTTTAAAATTTCCTTTCCCATCGCCCAGCAAAACTTGGCCA
>JBBRFY010000190.1:0-8662 GCA_038241205.1 Cytophagales bacterium | reverse complement strand
ACCTTATCTTTTTTTACACGACCAATAACGGAGATCGAAATAATTAAACCCGAAACAGAAGCCGTTGTATCGCCACCCACTAAATCTACACCATAACTTTCGCAAGCGCTTTTAATACCGGCATACAGTGCATCGATCGCTTCAAGCGAAAAACGATTACTCAACGCAATGCTCACGGTAATCTGCTCGGCCTTTCCATTCATGGCGGCAATGTCAGATACGTTTACAGCCACAGCCTTGTATCCTAAATGTTGAATGGGCATGTACGACAAATCAAAATGAATACCTTCCACCAACATATCAGTTGAGATCAACACAAAGTCATCACCGGCATCAATCACTGCAGCATCATCGCCAATACCTTTTATGGAAGTTGGATTTGTAAGGGTGAAGTTCGTGCTGATCCGATCGATCAATCCAAATTCCCCAAGTTGATTAATCTCTGATCTATTTGTGCTCATAAACATTTGTTAACTTGCTCTTCACCGATTTGAAGTGGCTCTTATCATGCAAAAGTAAGATTATGAACGAATATGAAATGATAAGATTAAAATAAGCTGGTATCTATGTATTTGTATTTGAAATCTACACACATGAAAAAAATTATTGGACTTTTCCTCGCTGTGGGCATCTTACTAAGCGCATGTGGGCCCAAGCCCTATTATAAAACTGCGAAGGGTAAGAAAAAAACGAAGTACTACAATGAAATTCAATTCGGTGGCAAAAGTGCCAGCGAGATGAAGAGACCTAAGAATTAATGCCTCATGCCTACCTCCGATAAAAATCGGAGACAGCAGTTTTTTCTAAATATCCGCGCACAGCTCAATTAAAACACCACCACTTGTTTTAGGGTGCAGAAAACAAATCATCTTGTTATCAGCACCCTTTTTTGGTGTTTGATTAATCAGTTCAAATCCCTTTTTCTGGTATTCTTCAATGCTTGCCTCAATATCAGCGACAGCAAAAGCCAGATGGTGAATACCTTCTCCCCGCTTCTCAATAAATTTTGCAATGGGCGAATCGGGTTGAGTAGCCTCTAATAGTTCTATCTTTACACCCGAAATTTCAAAAAAGGAAGTCGTTACTCCTTCTGACTCTACCTTTTCCATTTTATAATGTTCACGCCCCAATAGCTTAGCAAACACTACATTTGACTCTTCAATATTTTTAACTGCTATGCCGATATGCTCTAGTTTTTCCATAATTGCTACCTTTACAGGCAAAGAAGAAACTTTTTGGCTAAATCGAAAGTTTAGCATAATGAAAATTAATTATGATGATCGAAACTTTGAGCGATATGCACGTTGAGGCGGCTCGCATTCAGCAGGAAATTAAGGACTATCTGGGTCTGCGCACCTCAGACCTTGTTTTTGAATTTACCGCTATTGAAGGTAAGGTAAAGCTCGATCTCATTACCATTAACCCACGGCACAATCAGGCATTCTTGTTTCACAATGAAACGGGTGCCGATAAAGTAGATGCCTTGAAAAAGATGCTCGCGTACGTGCAAGATTATAAAGAGAAAGAAAACTCATATACTATACAGTGGGTAGCAAAGAGCGACAAGGAGCTTCACACTTCCTACTTTAAAGCAAGTAACATTATGGATGCCTTGCAAAAATTATACTACGGACGCGACATGAATACCATAACCGTATTCAGTGTTGTATTAAACCCAATATCATAAGCCATGATTAACGTAACTGAAAAAGCAAAAGATAGAATCATTGCCCTTCGCAGAGAAGAAGGCAAAGCCGTTGAAAACAATGTTCGCGTTTTAGTGAAAGGCGGTGGGTGTTCGGGTCTGATGTACGATTTGAATTTTGATGACGAAATAAAATCAGCCGATCAAATCTTTGAAGACAAGGGAATTAAAATTCTGGTAGATAAAAAAAGCTTACTCTATTTGCTAGGTACTACTTTAGATTTCTCTGATGGATTGAACGGAAAAGGTTTTCAATTCATTAATCCGAATGCCACAAGGACGTGTGGATGTGGGGAAAGTTTTGCGGTTTAAAAGACTACGATTTATTTTTTAATCTCTTCTTGTACTTCCTTTTTGGATTTCTGCTCGTGTGAAAAATCGCACTTACCGATACCGTCCTTTCTTTCTTGTAGAATGTATAAATGATAATGTAAGGGAATACTTTAACGACAGCTTCTCTGAAATTTCCTTTCCGTTTCGTATTACGTTCAGGATTTTCAATTAACGTTTCTAGTTTTTGCTCGATGACTTTTAAGAAGCGAAAACCCAGACCGCTGCTCCTTTCTTCATACCACACAACAGCTTTAATAAGTTCTCATCTGCTTCCTCAAGAATGATGAGGGTATTCAATGTTATTTACCTTTAATTTCCCTAATGGCTTGAGCGGCTCTCGTAAGGGATTGCTTCAAACTATAGTTCTTCGATGCACCTGTCAGATAAGCATTTTCCCTGCGTTGCAATTCAGCAACAAATGCTTCATCTTGCCAATGATCGTATGTTTCTTCAATCTCATCTTCTACCATAGCATAGATTGCTTTCAGTTTTTTATCTTGAGCAGTTTCTATGTAGTGATGAAGTTTCTGACGTATTTCAACTGTGCTCATAATCCTAAATTGAGTTGACCTAACAATCTTAAGTTAAAAATAATCAATTTATCTGAATGCTAAGGAAAGTTTTCGAAACAATGTCTTTTCAAAAACTATATATTCTCTTTGATCAAAATTCCTTACTAAGTTTAGGTAGAAAAATAATAACTCCGATAATCACTGCGGTAATGGCGCTCACCAAAACTCCTGCGGCTGCCAAATCTTTTATCTTCTTAATCTTCTCGTGCTTTGCTGGTGAAATAAAATCGGCAATGTTTTCGATTGAGGTATTAATGATTTCCGTAGTGAAGACAAACCCGATTGCAATAACAATGGCAATCCATTCTACTGTTGATATGTTCGATAGAAATCCTCCAATCACAACAATAATCGCAGCGGCTAAATGAATTCTAAAATTGTGCTCTTCCTTAAATAATATTTTCAATCCGCTAAAAGCATAGGTAAAACTTTTTAGTCTTTGGGAGATTGAGAATTTTTGGTTATTCATAAAACTACGGATAGAAAAATCAATCCACTTTCAATGGCGGTCCTACAATTTCCATATCATGATCTAAAAACATTTTCGCCATCTCTTCTTTCGATGGTTCTTTTTCTAATGCTGAAACGGTTAAAAAGAAATTTTCAATTTTACCTGCTGGTTGAAACGTTACGGTCATCTTACCACTCTCGCTCACTTGTGTCCACGCATGCGGAACTTTTCTAGGAAGAAAAATACTGTCGCCTGCTTTAAGCTTATGTTTATCATTTCCTACTTGAAAAAAATATTCACCAAACAACACATAAAAAACTTCATCCTGATTTGGATGTACGTGCAGCGGTGTTCCTTTCTTTGGTGACAAACTTGTTTGTTCAAAAATTGCCAGCGCCCCATCGGTATCACTTCCCGATACTTTAAGATCCAGAATATTTGCGTTAACTCCTTTTAATTTCATGTGCCCATGAATTCGTCCTTCTCCATTCGCTACTTTAAATCCTTTGTCTGTTCTAACAAAAACATTTTTGATTTTAGCGAAGGTCGCTAGCGGAGCAGCTGCGAGCAATGTGAATAGGAATTTATTTCGTTTCATAGAGTAGAAATTTTTCTCTTAAATTAGCAATCGCTCTCTAAAGTCAATTAAGCCTTAAAGTGAGCTAGCCCACTTGCTTTTCAACGAGTAGGCATACTTCATTTTGTCCAATTCTCAATGTGCAGTCCTTCAACTTTACTAAACTCAATTTCATTATTCGTAACAAGCGTAAAACTTAAACTCTTGCAATGAGCAGCAATAAGTAACCCCCGACCAATTGGCAACCCTTTTCTTTCTAATTCGCTGCGAATAATCCGTAAAGAAGGAAAGCAACCATCGTTACCTTGCTTCGAAAATTCTAACTCCTAAATTCTTTTCCTAAAACTTATATCGCACAAACGCTTCCATTGCTTCATACTCTGAAAGGCCAAGTGCATTGTAGGCTATAGCAGTTCCATGATTTCTGTCTTCTGCACGCATCCAGAATTCGCGCTTGTCGCTTCCAGGAAACATTGCGCTGTCTTTTTGTGATTGATGTTTGAATACAGCTCTGCGCTTGCGCATCAATTCTTCCGGGCTTAATGGCACGGCCATTTCAATTTGATCGATGTCCCACTCATGCCATGCACCGCGGTATAACCATACCCAACAATCTTTCGTCCACGGCCTTTTCTTTAATCTCTTCAGTGCTTCAAATATTGCCGCCAAACATACTCGGTGTGTTCCGTGCGGATCTGATAAATCACCCGCTGCATAAATTTGATGTGGCTTTACCTTTTCAAGAATATCCATAATCACTTGAATATCTTCTTCACCCAATGGTTTCTTTTTTACCGCACCGGTTTCATAGAAAGGCATATCAAGAAAATGCATTTGCTCATCGGGTATACCTACATATCGGCCACCCGCTTTTGCCTCTCCTCTTCTGATCATTCCTTTTATCAACAATACTTCAGCACTATCAATTTCGCCCGGGCCTTTTTTCTTTAGTGATTGAACAACCTTCTTATAAAATTTTTCACCATCCGCTTTGCTCAAACCAAACTGAGTATTAAAGTCGCGCACAAAATCTGCAAAGCGAATAGCATCATCATCAAACACAGCAATGTTGCCTGAGGTCTGATAGGCAACATGAACTTCATGACCCTGATCGACTAAACGTATGAACGTTCCACCCATGGAAATCACATCATCATCAGGATGCGGTGAGAATATCACAGCGCGTTTTGGAAAAGGTTTAGCACGTTCTGGGCGGTGCTTATCATCTGCATTTGGTTTTCCACCAGGCCATCCGGTAATGGTATGCTGAAGATGATTGAATATTTTAATGTTGACTTGATACGCAGAACCATATTCCGTAATGATATCGCCCATACCATGCTCCATGTAATCATGGTTGGTGAGTTTCAATACTGGCTTCTTTATTTTCTGACAAAGCCAAACTACTGCTTTGCGAATTAAGGTATCGTTCCAATCAATGGTATCCAGAATCCACGGTGTTTTAATGCGAGATAACTCAGACGAAGCTGCGTCATCCAACACCACCTGGCAACTGACGTGATGTTGTAAGAACGAGGAAGGTATTTGATCCGTAACAACACCTTCAACAGCTTTCTTAATTACAGAAGCCTTCCCTTCTCCCCACGCCATCATGATGACGTGTTTCGCTTTCATGATAGAGCCAACACCCATCGTAATTGCTTTGCGCGGTACATTCTCTTCACCGAAGAAATCGCTTGACGCATCGATGCGTGTTACTTGATCGAGTGTGACTAATCGTGTAAATGTTTTTTCAGTTGATCCCGGTTCGTTAAAGCCAATGTGACCCGTGCGACCGATCCCTAATATTTGAATATCGATGCCGCCCAACGCATCAATTTTTGATTCGTACGCGCGACAGAAATCAGCAACTTTTTCTTTTTCTAACGTACCATCCGGTATGTGAATATTTTTCTTTGGTATATCAATGTGCGCAAATAAATGCTCTTCCATAAACCGAACATAACTTTGCAATTCCTTCGGATTCATGGGAAAATATTCATCCAAATTGAAGGTATGGACATTCTTAAAACTAAGCCCTTTTTTGTGCAGGTTGATGAGTTCAGCATAAACCCGTGTTGGCGTAGAACCAGTGGCAAGACCGAGTACACACGGTTTTCCTTCCTTTTCTTTACTCTTGATCAGGGAGGCAATCTCCTTGGCCACAGAGACAGAAGCATCTTCAGAAGATTTAAAAATTTTTACCGGAATTTTTTCAAAGGCAGTAAGGTCGTTATTCATATTTTTGGTTGATTTTAGGCCTTATATTAATTAAAGGCAAAGTATCTTAAAAAGTGCGAAATTTTCAAGTGTTTGCGGTAACATAATTTCATATGAACCATTTCAGAACGATCGTTAGTCCTTCAATATCAACTCTTAAAGTCTGCTTAAACGACCGCTTTATCACAATAGGCTCCTGTTTTGCCGATGTTGTGGGTAATTATTTAAGGCACTTTAAAATCGAAGTCAGTGCCAACCCTTTCGGCACACTTTATAATCCTGCCTCAATTCATAAAGTTTTAAAGTATGCCATCCATAATGAGAACGCGCCTGAACCAAATTTTTTACAGAATCAAGATATACATCTAAACTACGATTTCCATTCTGAATTCTCGGCCTTAGAAAAAGAAGTTTTAAAAAACAGGTTGCGCGATTGCATTTTAATGACGCATCAAAACTTGGCGAATGCCAATTACCTTATTATTACCTATGGAACAGCGTGGGTTTATGAACGAGTTGATACAGGCGAATTGGTGGCTAACTGTCATAAGATGCCGGCAAAGCTTTTTACAAAATCGTTGCTTACACAGAAAAAAATAATGGAATCGTTTGATGCTTTTTTTTACGATCTAAAAAAATTAAACCCGAACATCAAAATTATTCTTACCGTTAGTCCGGTGCGGCATTTAAAAGATACACTCGAATTAAATAGTGTTAGTAAATCGATTCTACGAACGGCTTGTCATACCTTAACCGAAACCTATTCTGATGTAGAATATTTTCCTGCGTATGAAATCATGATGGATGACTTACGTGATTACAGATTTTATAAATCAGATATGATACATCCTTCAGAAGATGCAGAAGAATACATCTGGCAGAAATTTATTAATACCTATATTGATGATTCAACAAAACAGTTTTTTGAAAAGTGGAGTAGCATTCAATCCGCTTTAGCACACAAACCTTTTCATCCAACATCTATCGCACATCAACAATTTTTAAAATCGACATTACATAAACTGGAAGAACTTAGATCTATCGTGAATGTTGATGCCGAAATAAATCGAATAAAAACACAACTTCTCAATTCTTAATTCAAACCTAATTAATGTCAAACACTACCGATAAAAAAGCGAATCGCTTACTACATACCACTTCACCATACTTACTTCAGCATGCATACAATCCAGTGGACTGGTATCCGTGGGGAAGTGAAGCCTTGCAAAAAGCGAAGCGAGAAGACAAACCAATTTTAGTAAGCATTGGTTACTCAGCCTGCCATTGGTGCCACGTAATGGAGCGCGAATCGTTTGAGAAAAATGATGTTGCAGAAGTTATGAACGAATATTTTGTTTGCATCAAAGTAGATCGGGAAGAACGCCCAGACATTGATCAGGTTTACATGGAGGCCGTGCAGGCATTAGGAGTTAACGGAGGTTGGCCATTGAATGTATTTATAACACCAGACCAAAAACCATTTTTCGGAGGCACCTATTTTTCGCCACAAACCTGGGTGCAAGTACTTAAAAATATAAACAGTGCTTTTACAGCAAATCGCGATAAAGTTGAAGATACAGCAGAAGAGCTTCGTTTACATTTATTAAAATCGGATGTTGAACGTTTTAGACAAACCAATTCATCTACTGAAATCAAAAGTGATCTAAATTTAATTTTTCAAAATCTTGAAAAACGATTTGATCACCATCTTGGTGGAATGAATAAAGCTCCCAAGTTTGTGATGCCTACCATTTGGTTGTGGCTACTCAGGTATAACTTCGTAAACAAAAATGAAATTGCATTGAACATGGCAAATCTCACGCTTACAAAGATGGCACAAGGTGGATTGTATGATCAACTTGCAGGAGGCTTTGCGCGATACTCAGTAGATGCGAATTGGTTCGCACCTCACTTCGAAAAAATGTTGTATGATAATGCTCAACTAATGAGTTTGTATTCTGAAGCATTCGCGATCACAAAATCAGAACGCTACAAAGAAATTGTTTATCAAACATTCCATTGGCTATCAAAGGAGATGACGAGTGCTGAAGGTGGATTCTATTCTGCGCTTGATGCCGACAGTGAAGGCGTTGAAGGTAAGTTCTATTGCTGGACGTATTCAGAATTAGAAGAAGTATTTGGAAAGGAAACAAATAGAGTTGCTGCTTACTTTCAAGCCACAGCAGAAGGTAATTGGGAACACGGAATGAACATTCTATTGGATACACATGAAGAAACGAGCGATGAAATAAAATCTGTTAAACAAAAAATGCTTCAGGCAAGAAGCAAACGCATTCGGCCTGGGTTAGATGATAAAATCCTTACGGGATGGAATGCCATGATGATTCAAGGTCTTACCGATGCTTACAAAACATTTGGTGATGATGCATTTTTAAAACTTGCGTTACAGAATATCTTCTTCATCGAAAATTACCTTATTGAAAATGGAAAAGTATTTCGAACCTATAAAGGTAAACGCTCTGATACGGAAGGATTTTTGGAAGACTATGCATTTTTAATTCAAGCCTACACGTCACTCTATCAAGTCACCTTCAATGAAGATTGGCTTCATAAAGCAGAAGCGTGGTGCAATTACGTTATTTATAATTTTTATGATGAAGTGGAAGGATATTTTTATTTCAATTCCAATACAGCCGAACAACTTATTGCGAGGAAGAAAGATATTATGGACAATGTCATTCCATCATCCAACTCGGTGATGGCACGAAATCTTTATCGGCTTGGTATTTTGCTAGATCGAGAAGATTGGAAAACAATTTCAACATCAATGGTATCGCAGCTTA
>JBBRFY010000189.1:0-8699 GCA_038241205.1 Cytophagales bacterium | reverse complement strand
AGAACCTTCGGTATTATTAGTCACCCCGATGCTGGCAAAACTACCTTAACTGAAAAATTACTTTTGTTTGGAGGTGCCATTCAAAAAGCGGGTGCGGTAAAGTCGAGCAAAATTAAAGATCACGCCCGCTCCGACTGGATGGAGATTGAAAAGCAACGCGGTATTTCGGTTGCCACTTCCGTGATGGGTTTTAATTATAAGGACGTAAAAATTAATTTGCTGGATACTCCTGGTCACCAGGATTTTGCGGAAGATACCTATCGCACACTCACTGCCGTGGATAGTGTAATCATGGTGATTGATTGCGTGAAAGGTGTAGAGATGCAAACCGAAAAACTCATGGAAGTTTGCCGCATGCGCAACACGCCTGTGATTTGTTTTATAAATAAACTCGATCGTGAAGGTCGTGACCCTTTTGAGTTGCTGGACGAAATTGAAGAGAAGCTCAATATTAAAGTGCGGCCTTTAAGTTGGCCGATCAATATGGGTAAGGCTTTTAAAGGAGTGTATAGTTTGTACGAAAAAAGTCTGAACCTTTTTAAAGGAAGTAAGGTAACGGTTGAAGAAGGTATTGAGATCAGCAGCATTCACGATGCACTTCTTGATGAGTATGTAGGCGAGAACAATGCAAAACAACTTCGGGCCGATGTCGAATTGATTGAAGGTGTTTATCCTGATTTTAAAGTTGAAGATTATCTGGCTGGAAAAATCGCTCCCGTATTTTTTGGAAGTGCTGTTAACAACTTCGGTGTGCAAGAATTACTCGATACCTTTATTCGCATTGCTCCTGCACCAATAGCGCGAGAAACAACGATGCGCTTAATTGAACCTGACGAAAGTAAATTCACTGGTTTTATTTTTAAGATTCATGCCAACATGGATCCGAAACATAGAAATCGTATTGCCTTCTTACGCATCTGCTCCGGCAAGTTTGAGCGCGGAAATAATTACTATCATGTGCGTCAGCAAAAAGGAATTCGTTTTTCAAACGCAACGGCCTTCATGGCGCAAGATCGTGAAACCGTGGAAGAAGCATGGCCTGGAGATATTGTTGGTTTGTATGATACCGGTAATTTAAAAATTGGCGACTCCATTACCGATGGAGAAAAATTAATGTATACCGGCATACCTAGTTTCTCTCCGGAAATTTTTAAAGAAGTGGTAAACATGGACGCCATGAAAACCAAACAACTTGAAAAAGGATTGCTGCAATTAATGGAAGAAGGCGTGGCCCAGTTGTTTACCTATGAGTTAGGAAAGAAAAAAGTAGTGGGCGTTGTAGGTGCACTACAGTTTGAAGTAATTCAGTTCCGCTTGAAGAACGAATACAGTGCCACCGCACAGTTTGTGCCTCAGCATATTTATAAAGCATGTTGGATTAGCAGTAAGGATCCAAAAAAATTAGCGGAGTTTATAAACTCCAAACAGCGACACATCGCCCGCGACAAAGATGACAAGCTTGTGTTCATGGCCGAATCAAAAGCGTGGTTGCAAATGGTGACGGATAATTTCCCGGATATTAATTTTCATTTTACTTCTGAGTTTAAGGATTGAGTTAAAGCAATTGTTACTTATAAATTAATGGACTTTCCATGAAAATGAATTCAATGCGCACCAATACAATTTCCATATTTGTTCTATTACTTTTTTTTACAAATTGAGCGAATAAGAAACCCTTCGCTATTCCAAAAACAGATGTCGATAATGACGGTTTGTTTTTACCTACTGGATTTGGTGCGTTGGTGGTAGCCGATAGTGTTGGGCCAACAAGGCATTTGGCAATCAATAGTAATGGTGATATCTATGTAAAGCTGCGTCTCATAGATGGAGATTCGGGCAACGTTGCATTACAAGATACCAATAATGATGGCAGAGCGGATGTTTTTCAACGCTTTGGTGATTACCCTAATGATGGAAGTTTCGCAACCGAAATGCGTATTCATAACGGCTATCTTTATTTTAGTTCAGAGCAGGTAGTGTATCGACAAAAACTGACACCAAATAAATTGATTCCAGATGGCAAACCTGAAATAATATTAATCGATCATCATCCCATTCAATGGCATAACGCTAAGTCCTTGACTTTCGACAATAAAGGTAATATGTATGTAACTTTTAGTGCTCCAACAAATATTTGCGAAGTTTGGGTTCCCAATAGCGGTTACTCAACACCATACCCTTGCCCGCAACTAATTGATCAGGCTGGAATTTGGAAATTTGATGAGAATAAATTGCATCAATCTCAATCAGACGGTCAACGATTTGCAACCGGATTAAGAAGTGTTGTGGCGATTTCATGGAACGAGGCTAATAATAGTTTGTACGCAGTTCAACATGGAAGAGATTGGTTGCACAAAAATGCTCCACAATATTATAATCCCTGGCAAAATGCCGTTTTACCGGCAGAAGAATTCGTGAAAATAAAAGAAGGAGATAATTTTGGATGGCCGTATAGCTATTATGACCCCTTTAAAAATAAAAGAATAATAGCACCAGAATACGGAGGAGACGGCACCAGAGAAGTAGAAGATTTTACCTATCCAATTATGGGATTTCCAGCGCATTGGGCACCGAACGATTTGTTATTTTACAAGGGAGATCAATTTCCTTCACGGTATAAAAACGGGGCATTTATTGCATTTCATGGTTCAACGAATCGCGCGCCATATCCGCAAGCTGGGTATATTGTAGCATTTGTTCCTTTTGAAAATGGAAAATCAACAGGTGAATGGGAAGTGTTTGCAGATGGCTTTGCAGGAGTAGACACTATTGCTAGCATGAGTAATGTCAAATACAGACCAATGGGTTTAGCAGAAGGACCAGATGGTTCTGTGTACATATCAGAGTCAAAAAATGATTTGGCGCGTGCTTTTTAATGCAGATCCAGCAAAATTTGACGAAGATCAGCTTGTTACAATGGAAAAAAGAAAATCAAAAACTTATCTCAGAACCCCTAATGAGAAAACAGATACATTATCGTTAGAGTAAACATCAATGCAGTAACGCCCTTACATTCCTAATTGCTTTTTATACTTTCCAAAATATTTTCCAAAAGAAAAAATAGATTTTTCACTTTAGTATAGTGCGTTAAAAATAAATTACTTCTTCACTGTATTTTATTTAGAAGTAATGGATGCGCAGATGATAAACCCTACTCTTCATCAGCTATACCGATTAAAGACAATTCATATATACTATTTCCATTCTACTTCAGAGTTTTAGGATTGTGAGAAATAAGAATGGCCACGAATGCACGAATATGAATTCATTTGTGGCAACCTATCCGTCTTCATTGGTGAAGAACACCAACAATGGCACAAGATCTTCAGAACTGAAAAAGATTTTAAATACTATATTCACATCATGAAAATCCAAGCATCAAAAGAACTTCCTTCTATAACAGAACTCGTAGAAATCTTACAAAAAGAATTTAAGGATAAATACTCTTGTAAACTCTTTGGGTTAGGAAAGGATAAAACCATTATGTTAAGCAGTCTCCTTTCGTTAGTACACAAATTACAATCAGAGGAAATGAGATAACCGTTCAGGGAATGCTTTCACAATTTTTAGCGGTTATTGGCATGACTGAACTTGCCGCTGTTATGATTCTTTTTCTGGGTTGGATGTTGCGTGCACCCGGGAAAGGATTAGAGAAGGAAGTCGCTATTTTTTTACATCAACGTTATCGTTAGAATCATGATCTATTCATTTGATGACGAAATAAAAGTCTAACGATAGGGAATAGTTAACTGCATTGTTAATTAATTGCTTTCATTCATTATCAGAATAATTTCGGAACCTATCCGACTTAAATAGCTTCTACAAAATACATTACCTTAAGAATAAAACTTTCGCACGCCAACGTTCAACAAAACTCTTCTAGTTATCCCTCAAGAAAATTACCTAAAAGAGAACTTGCTTCCTTTCCGCTGTTGCGTCCGTAAGGTGCTAAGGCCTGAACGAGTTTTCGAATTGGCATAGATTGCAACCAAACTTTGCCTGTGCCTTTAAGCGTGGCAAGAAAAATTCCTTCGCCTCCAAAAACCATAGAGCGAAGTCCACCTGCAGCCTGCACGTCAAAATCAATTTGTGATTCAAAGGCTACAACACAGCCAGTATCCACACGAAGTGTTTCATTATTTAATGTGCGTTCTATTAAAGTACCTCCGGCATGCACAAAGGCTTTGCCATCGCCTTGCAATTTTTGTAGAATAAAACCTTCGCCTCCTACTAAACCAGAGCCCAGTTTACGATTAAAGGTAATTGACAACTTGGTGCCGAAAGCAGCACATAAAAAGCCATCCTTTTGCACAATCAATTCGTTGTTCGGACTTTGTGATAAATCAACTGGAATGATAGTGCCCGGATAAGGAGCTGAGAAACCCACTTTTGCTTTCTTGCTTCCGCGATTTGTAAAGTGTGTTATAAAAAGTGATTCGCCTGTAAGCATCCGCGAGCCCGCTGATAATAATTTATCGAATAAACCCTGAGTGGGATTAGATCCATCACCCATTTTACTTTCGAACGAAATTCCTTCCTCCATAAAAAGCATGGCTCCCGCCTCGGCAATCACGGTCTCCGATGGATCAAGTTCTACTTCAACAATTTGAATGCTTTCGCCTTTAATCTGATAATCAATTTCGTGTGATCGTGCCATGGAAAAATTGTTTTTAAATTCTACTAAAGAATGGAATAAAAAATTAATTATTTTTTGGTAGCGAATATCTTGGTTTGTTTCCACGGAAGTGTAGTGACACAATCTCCCGTTTCAACATTCCATCGGTTCACGTCTTACTTCAGCTTGCGATAAATAAAATCTTCTCTCCATAAATGCTTGATCAGGCAAAAAAATTATTTCTTCTTTTTCCCCTTTTTTATTTCCTGATAATCATCTCGCTCTTCTAATTTTTTATCGTCAACATTTTTATCGAGGAACTCATTAATTTTCTCGATGTTCATATTGGCTTTTATTTCACCAAACTGATCGATGGTGATGTCAAGTCCCTGAAGATCTTTATGAACACGGGCGTTTGGTTTTGCAGCGGGCTTCTTATCTTTTTTCATAGCTGGTCGTTTTTGGTTTTCGAAATCTTAAACTGTTTTGACGACAAAAAGTTTTAATACGAAGAACGGGAAGAGAAAATGAAATTCAACTTCGAACAAAGAAATTTATTTTTAGTTGGGTAGATTTTAACAGAGAAGAAAAGATGAGGCCAATAAAAAATAGTTTTTCGAGATGGCCTTATTTCTCGGCCGCTTCAAATTCCTTTTCCAATCTATCAATATCAGAAGCCGAGATTTCACTTGCAGATCGAATGACAACACGATACCTGAATTTTATGGTTTCGCCTTTCTGCAAAGTTAAATTAAGCTTCGCCTTACCTTCACTAAAAACTTTTTGCCCTAATGGATTGGCGGCAAACAACCCATATCCTCGCGCGTGCCAATAGGTAGGGTAGCCAATATTTTTCGAATGATCGATGATGGTAATCGATACCGGCTGCTTTTTCATTTCACCACTTAGACTTACCCATCGTGCACGCGTTCCCCAAACAGCATTTCCTTTTATTCCATCACTACTTACATATTCTCCCGTTATGCCTTCATTGTTTAGTGCAGGCACAGTAGTGGCAATTCCTTTCGAGTCAACAAAAACTTCTGCTTTATCAGACGGATGTTGAAGTTCGCGCGCAACACGAATGGCAAAGAAGCCATCTTTTACATCATTGAATTGCACTTCTTCGTTTATAGCTTCCAGCGTTGTGATGCGATCAATAATAAAATTCTCTTCTTCTACAGAGAAAACATAGCGTGTCGATTCTCGCAACAAAATGGTTTCTTCTTTATCAATCCATCGAGCTGTTACTTCGAGTGAGGCTTTATTTTTATTGGCTTCTGTTTTTACAACTCCATCGTGTACAATAGTGCCATAATGCGCTCTATCTTTATACGGAATCGCGGTTGAGTTATTCCAGAAATCCAATCCGTTCACATATTCATAATTCATCCACATACCTGTGTGATGTGGATGATCAACCATCTCGCCTTCTCTTGGTGCTATTGGAAACCCACGCGTTACTGTTAATCCCGACAAGGTATTGATTGGAAAAAGAACAGGCTTCTTAATAGAGTCGGCATAATAATAAGCCGTTAGCATTTTGTCATTGTACATAATAGTGATTTGCTTATCATCAATATTATCCACCAATCGAAAGCCATCGTTTTTCTTTTGGGCGTGCAGGGTAAAAGTTATACTCAAAGCAATTAAAGATAACGCACAATATTTTTTCATTGTTTAATATTTAAACACTTTGCCGCCTACCATCACCTCTTGCTTCGCTTCATCGAATGTTGCTTTCAAGCCGGTTCTAACGGCCGCATTCGTCATTGTTGTGGCAATAGCGTGCGAGTATCCGGCTTCGACTGGAGCATTAGGTTGCTTGCGACTACGAACACATTCCATCCAGTTGCGCATGTGCGCTGATGTAAGAGAATCTCCTCCTGTATTTGCTGATGCTATTACTTTCTCCTCTGATTGTGTGAGGTCCATATCCGTCAAAAGATTAGGTTTCATATTCATGGCGCTTGCAAATCGTTCAGTGAGTCCACCGCGCGAGGAAACTTTATTTGTGTTCAGATTCAACTCACCACCATTTGAATAATAAATTTCTGCGGGGTTCTCGTCACCATTTGCCATGCGCGAAGTAAACTGAACTTGAAACGCATTTGCATCATTTCCGTATTCAAACACGGCTGTAGTAGTGTCCCAATTTTTGCGACCGTCTTTCCAAAAATAAATTCCGCCATTGGCCACTACGCTGGTAGGATGTTTTATACCCGTGAACCAATGCACTGTATCAATCTGATGGCTCATCCACTGGCCGGGCATACCGGAAGAGTAAGGCCAGAACAAACGGAACTCTAAATATTTTCTCGGATCAAAATTTTCAAACGGACGGTTCATTAAAAAACGTTTCCAGTCTGTGTCTTGCTCGCGAAGTTGGCCAACTAAATCGGGTCTTCTCCAACGCCCCGGCTGGTTTACATTCCACGAAAGATCCACCATAACAATCGGTCCAAATTTTCCACTTTGAACAAAATCTGCTGCAGCATGATAGTTCGCTCCACTTCTGCGTTGTGAACCGATTTGTACAATCTTTTTAGATTCTTTCACCGCTTTTAATGCCGCGCGATTATCTTCCATTGTTTCAGCAAATGGTTTTTCCGTATAGGTATCGCAGCCTGCTTTCACGGCTTCTATTGTATGAAGTGCGTGTTGAAAATCGGCTGTACTGATGATGACTGCATCCATGTCTTTTGTTTTATACAACTCATCATTGTTCATGCAGGCTTTAATATCATGACCAAATTTTTCTTTGAGAAACGCTTGGCCCTCCTCCCTCCTTTTTTTCCAGAGATCAGAAACGGCAACAACATCAAAGTTCAACTCCTTATGGTGATTCATAAAACTGGGTAACAACGACCCTCTGAATCGATCTGAAAACCCGACAACGCCAACCCGAACGCGATCATTCGCGCCAATAATGTTAGCGTAGCTTTTCGCTGTAAATGCCAATGCTCCTAAAGAAGCTAGTGATGTTTTTTTGATGAAGTCTCTTCTGTTGGTTATCATAATTTTTTGTTTGAGGTCTGACGTTCGAGGTTTGAAGTTTGAGAGGAATCTCAGACTTCAAACATCAAACCAATTACTATTTTAATTCTTTAATTTTTATACTTCTAAACGATACGTTATCTCCATGGTCTTGTAGTAAGATGCGACCTTTTTCTGCCATGCCGAAATTTTCCCATGTAGCATACTTGCTTCGCGCTACCAATGCCTGATAAATGTTGTTGCCGCGCTGATATTCAATTACCTTATATCCATTGAGCCAATGTTCAACTCTATTATCAGCATAAACAACAATACGTCCTTGGTTCCACTCACCAATTTTCTTTAAACCGCGCTGTACTTTAATAGAAGGGATTAAATCATATAGCGATCCCAAAGTTCTATTGCCAACAACACCTTGCTTTGCATCCGGATGTTTTTCATCATCTAATATCTGATATTCTAAACCGATGGCAGAGCCGCCATTGTTTTCTTTCCCCGTTACAAAATATTTTACGCCACTGTTTGCACCTTCTGATAGTTTAAATTCAAACTGAAGATCGAATGCGGCAAATTCATTTAGCGTTACAATGTCGCCACCGTTGGTGGACTCAGCACCGGATGATTTTACTACTTGTATCACGCCATCTTTTATTTCCCAACCGTGTTCTGGAAATTTTTCTTTGTATGCGCCTCTCCATCCCGTTGTTGTTTTGCCATCCCACAACATAGTTACGCCATTTTTCTTTTCCTGTTCAGTTAAGGTATTCGGCACTAAGTTCACTACAAAAATAGTGTCGACAGGTGATGGCTGAAGAGTTTCTGTTTTAATGCGAATGTTTTTAAACCAAACATGTTTGCCGCCTTCTTCGCCCTTACCTATGGAATGAACTTGCAAGGCTATTAAACCTTTCGGTGTCATGTCATCAGAAAGATTAGCACAGGGTATTCCGTTAATCCAAGTGCGCATGGAATTTCCGATGGCTTCTATGCGCAGTGAATTCCATTGCAGATTTTTAAATGCATCCTTCGCGGGAACATTATACTCCAACGGATAAAGCCATTGTCTTCTAGCTTCATCATAAATACC
>JBBRFY010000188.1:0-8765 GCA_038241205.1 Cytophagales bacterium | reverse complement strand
TCGATTATTTTATCATACGCTGCTTCGTTGGGTAACGTGGTTTTTAATTTATGTTGAACCGAATGTGAAGAAGTTAATCATAGGTAAAACGGAGAAAACATTTTCACGCTCAAGCGTGATCATTGCGAATCACACTTCGTTTTTGGATATTCTGCTCACCATTATGTTGAATCCTAAAGTGGTGTTACTTACCAATGAATGGGTTTGGAATTCTCCTGTGTTTGGTGGCGTTGCACGATTGGCAGATTTTTATCCCGTAAAGGATGGCGCTGAAGATAGCATCGATCGATTAAAAGATCGGGTGAAGGAAGGATATTCAATTGTTGTTTTTCCGGAAGGAACACGTTCGGTAGATGGAAAGATTAAACGCTTCCACAAAGGTGCATTCTTTATGGCAGGAGAATTACAATTACCGATACAGCCTTTATTAATTCATGGAGCAAGCGATGCCATCCCGAAAGGAAGTTTTTATTTGAATGAAGGACAGCTCACCCTAAAATTTCTGTCACCCATTGAAGTGAACGATACTACATTTGGTGAAGGGTATGCACAACGTGCAAAAGAGATTAGTAAATATTTTAAGAAGGAACACCAAGCGTTAGCGCACGAAGTGGAGACAGTCGATTATTTTGCCAGTAAGTTGATTACAAATTACCTATATAAAGGCCCGGTGTTAGAGTGGTACATGCGCATTAAACTTAGACTGGAAAAAAATTATGCGCCCTTCGAAAAACTAGTTCCAGCGAAAGCAACCATACTTGATTTAGGTTGTGGCTATGGATTTCTACCATACATGCTTCAACTCATGTCGGATGAAAGAACTATTACAGGAGTAGATTACGATGAAGATAAAATTGCCACCGCCAATCATGGCTACCTTAAAACAGATAGACTTCAATTTTTTTGTGCGGATGTTACTACCTTTGCTTTAGAAAAGTACGATGTAATCATCATCAGCGATGTGTTGCACTACCTTTCATCTTCTGAGCAGGAAATGCTGTTAGTAAAATGTTTTGACGCGCTAAATGCAGAAGGTATTTTGATTATCCGAGATGGAGATGCTGATTTGAAAGAGCGGCACAAGGGAACAAAACTTACTGAATTCTTTTCAGTAAAATTGTTAAAGTTCAATAAATCTCAGAATGACCTGAATTTTGTGTCGGGAGAAAAAATAAAACAACTTGCTGTTCAATATGGTTTAAAAGTAACAGAGCAGGATGATGCGAAGTTTACGTCCAATGTTATTTTTGTAGTTCGTAAAGACAATTAATATAGGGTGCAATTCCAAATTGTTGCAGCGATACGAGTGCAGGGCTAAAGCCCTCTCACATTCTGACAATAACCACGTGCTTTAGCACGTGGTTATTAATTTTCAATTGCGCAACTTGGACTAAAGTCCTGATTATGATTTTAGTGTTGAGGTGTTTTTTGGTATAGCACGTACAGTAGAGTATGATTTAAAATTGATATAATAAGATGCAGAAATATGATGTCGTAATTATTGGTAGTGGTCTCGGTGGACTTGTATGCGGTGTCATTCTCGCAAAAGAAGGATACAAAGTTTGTGTGCTTGAGAAAAATAAACAGATAGGAGGCATGCTTCAAACCTTTGTGCGCGATCGTGTTATTTTCGATACCGGTGTTCATTATGTTGGCGGATTAAGCGAAGGTCAAAACCTAAATCAATTGTTTCGTTACCTCGGCATTATGGACAAGGTGAAGATCAAAAAAATGGATGAAGATTTTTTTGACGGATTGATTTTCAAAGACGATCCAATCATTTATAAGTATGCGCAAGGGTACGATAATTTTATAAAAGGACTCGTATCTTATTTTCCTGATGAGGAAGCAGCGATTCGAAAATATTGTGATGTAATAAAGGATGTGTGCAGTAAATTTCCATTGTACAATTTAAAAGTCGGAAAGTATGAGGCAGATTTAAAAATTTACGAAATAGATACACAAACTTTTTTAGAAACCCTCACGACCAATAAAAAATTATTGGCAGTTTTAGCAGGCACTAATTTGTTGTATGCCGGGGAAGCCTATAAAACGCCACTGTTTGTTCACGCTTTAATTATTAATCATTATATAGAGAGTAGCTGGAAGTTTGTGGATGGTGGTTCGCAGATTGCTCGCCTTCTGGCGCATGAAATTATTGTGCGAGGAGGAAAGGTAATTAAGCATATTAAAATTACGAAGCTTAAGGAAGTGGATAAAAAAATTGAATATGCCGAAGCTGAAAACGGAGACCGATACTACGCCAATTATTTTATTTCCAATGTTCATCCGTTGAAGACCGTACAGATGACCGAAAGCAGCATGATAAAAAACGTGTATCGCTCCCGATTGAAAAGTTTGGAGAGCACCACCTCTATTTTTTACGCTAACGTGGTGATGAAGAAAAATACTTTCAAATATATCAATAGTAACATTTATTATTTCGCACAAGAAGATGCCTGGTGTGCCGATAAATATACGGACGAAAATTGGCCACAGGGCTACGCGTTGTTTTTTGTTCCTTCATCGCGCTCCACTGAGTTTGCTGAAGGCGTAACCATTATGTCGTATATGCGCATTGAGGAAGTTAAGAAATGGGAAAGTTCTTTTAATATTGCTGGCTATGAAGATGATAGAGGAGAAGACTACGCAGAATTTAAGAGATTGAAATCAGAAAAATTGATTGATGCTGTTGAGAAACAATTTCCTGGATTTAAGGACTGCATAAAATCATATACCTCGGCTACCCCCTTATCGGCTCGTGATTATATGGGTACGGATGATGGATCGCTTTATGGTTTTGCAAAAGACTATCGAGAGCCAATGAAGACCATGGTTTCTTCGCGAACAAAAATTCCAAACCTTCTGTTGACGGGTCAAAATATAAACATGCATGGCGTGTTAGGTGTAACCGTCAGTGCTGTAGTAACGAGTTCTCAAATTCTCGGAATGGAATACCTTGTTAATAAAATCAACAATGCTTAAGAAAATTCTTAAAATAGTAAGTTGGTTTTTTGGTGTGCTTACACTATTAATCATTGTACTGATCGTGTATGTTCGAATCGTATCTAAAACAACGCCACCGACACCCGCATCGTTAGCTGCGTTAGAATTATCCGTAACACAAATTGACTCTGGGCTCTATACAATCGGAAACAATTGGTTTCGTAAAAGTGAAAGTGGATTATATGAATTGTATGTAGAAGGCGAGCCTTTTGAGCGCGGAGTGGCCAATGGGAAACTTACGCAGGCATTGGCGCAACAACAAGAAGTTGCGTTCACTAAAAAGCTGCATCAAATTGTACCTTCTGATTTTTACCTTGGTGTTCTTAAGCATTTTGTAGGATGGTTTAATCGTGATTTGAATGATCATGTAAAAGAAGAATATCAGCTCGAAATTTTTGGAGTGTCTAAATCTGCCTCGCCTGAATTTGCAGCCATCGCTCCGGCCTATCAGCGCATATTAAATTATCATGCTGCCCACGACATTGGTCACGCATTACAAAACATGTCATTGGTGGGCTGCACTTCTTTTGCAACCTGGGGAAGTAAATCAGAAGATAGCACGTTAATCATCGGTCGCAATTTTGATTTTTATGTAGGCGATGATTTTGCCCGCAATAAAATTATTGCATTCTATAATCCTTCAGAAGGATATAAATTTATGATGGTAACATTTGGAGGAATGACGGGCGTATTGTCGGGAATGAACGATGCAGGTTTAACGGTTACAATAAATGCCGCGAAGTCAGAAATTCCTTGGGCATCTGCAACACCGGTTTCATTGGTGGCGCGAGAAATTCTTCAATATGCTTCTACAATCAGTGAAGCATATGCCATTGCAGAAAAGCGAAAAATGTTTGTGTCAGAATCTTTTTTAATAGGATCAGCGAAAGACGGACGCGCAGCCCTTATACAAAAGACTTACGATGCAATGGATTTGTTTGAATCATCTGATGATTACATTATATCGACCAATCATTTTCAAGGCGATAGTTTGGGAGAGACTGAACTTAATATTGAGCACATGAGAACCAGTGCTTCGCCCGATAGGTTTGATCGGGTTGAAGAATTGTTAGCACGCGAGGGAAAGAATTCAGTTGATAAGACCGTCAAAATTTTGAGAAATCAGAAAGGGTTAAAGGACAAAGACATTGGTTTGGGAAATGAAAAACTGATTAATCAGTTGGTGGCGCATCATGGCATTATTTTTCAACCGGAGAAAAAACTGGTTTGGGTTTCAACCGCGCCATGGCAATTGGGGAAATTTGTTTGTTATGATTTGAATAAAATCTTCCAATACAAACCTACCGTGAATGAAGAGGTTTATGAGCGTGAACGTATTATTCCTGCTGATTCATTTTTGCTGACCGATCAATACAAGCAATATCTAAAATTTGCACCGTATCGTTTTCCATTTGATACGCATGACAATCTTCAACCCGATAGTCTGGTGAAGTGGAATCCAAATTCATATCACGCGTATATGCTGGCAGCAGATTATTATTTTAATCATCAGCAATGGGCGAAGGCAATACCGGTGTATGAACAAGGATTGACGAAAGAGATTGCTACTGTTCAAGAGCACGAACACATAGAAAAGAATCTTTTACACTGTAAAGAGAAAGTAAAATGATTGTGGGCATTGGTATAGATATGATTGAAGTAGCGCGCGTTGAAGAAAAGATCATCAAAGAGAATGGTTTTAGAGAATCTATATTTTCGGTTAGCGAGATTGAGTTTTGCGAATCAAAGCCCAATAAATTTCAACATTATGCTGCGCGGTTTGCTGCGAAAGAAGCATTTTTAAAAGCAACCGGGTTTGGTCTTACCATTGGCTTTACCTTATGCGATATTGAGATAAGCAATGATGACCATGGCAAACCGCTACTTACCTTAACAGGAAAATTTAAAGAACAGGCTACTCAACATAAATGGAATAAACTGCACGTATCGCTCACACATTTAAAAGATGTTGCCAGTGCAGTTGTAATAATAGGACAATGAAGTATACAGCGGAAATAGAATTTCAGTCGAAAGAAAAAATAAAAAATCTTCAGGAAGAGAAGCTCAGACTTCATCTTAATTACCTATCGCAACATTCGCCATTCTATCAACAGCATTTTAAAGAACATAACATTGTTATTGAAGCCATCCGTTCAATAGAAGATTTGACGTTGATACTGCCCACCACGAAGGATGATCTGCAAAATAAGAATTGGGATTTTTTATGCGTGCCCAAACAAAAGATAATTGAATACACCAGTACATCTGGAACATTAGGGAAGCCTGTCATTATCGCGTTAACGGAGCACGACCTTCAGCGCCTCGCATACAACGAATCGATTTCATTTGCATGTGCCGATGGGACGGAGCATGATCTGTATCAATTAATGCTTACCCTCGACAGACAATTTATGGCGGGCATTGCGTACTATGAGGGTATTCGAAAGTTGGGAGCGGGTTTAATTCGTGTAGGCCCTGGTTTGCCCGCAGCGCAATGGGAAACGATTGAGCGGTTGCAACCCACCGCATTAGTTGCTGTTCCTTCTTTCATTATGAAATTGATTGAATATGCACAGCAAAAAGATATTGATCTCAATAAAAGTTCGGTGAAGAAAGCAATTTGTATTGGTGAAAGTTTGCGCACGTCTTCCTTCGAACTTTCAACATTAGGAAAGAAAATAAAGGCAGTATGGAATATTGATTTGTATAGTACCTATGCCTCTACTGAAATGCAAACGGCTTTTACAGAATGTAAGCATGGGCGAGGCGGGCATCAACATCCGGAACTTGTATTGCTTGAAATTTTGGATGACCGAAATCAATGTGTAAAACCGGGCGAGCCCGGAGAAGTAACGATTACAACGCTTGGTGTGGAAGGGATGCCGCTGTTGCGTTACAAGACCGGTGACATTGCCGTTGCGTATGATGATACATGCGCTTGCGGCAGAACAACAACGCGCTTAGGCCCGGTGCTGGGAAGAAAGCAACAGATGATTAAATTAAAAGGAACAACAATTTATCCTCCCGGAATTTTTGATATCATCAATCAATCACACGATGTGCGCGATTATGTAGTAGAAGTTTTTACAGGAGATTTAGGTACTGATGAATTGAAAATACATGTTTTAACGGATGATGAAAAAAATGCTGACACGTTTTTGCGCACGGCATTTCAATCGCAGTTGCGCGTGCTGCCGACATTTGCTTTCGTAAATCAATCATCTATCGATCAATTGCAACTTGGTGGACAAAGTAGAAAAATTAAAAAATTTGTAGATAACAGGAAATAGAAAAGGCGCTCAAGTAATGAGCGCCATTCTTATTTAAAATTTTTAATACGATTCTCATCGTATTGCTTCATACCCATACGCGTGTAACCCTGTAGTGGCAACCACCACACCTTTACTACCATTCTTGCCGGGCACGGCTACGCACACACCATAAAACCAAGCACCGCTGTTTACTTTAAGATCAGGAGAAGATACCTTCCACAAGTGTTTGCCTGTATTAGCATCTACAGCATGCAGCAAGCCATCGCCACCACCCAAATAATAGACAACACCGTTGAGGTAACTTAGCTCAGAGCACGTGCCGGTGTTTTGCTCTTTCCACAACAACCTGCCAGTAGTTATATCAACGCAATATAAAAAGCGGTCTTCGCAGGCGGAGTAGAGTTTGTTATCGGCCAGGATCATACTTGAGGTTAATGGTGCAGAGCCAATAAATGTTCGCCAAAGTTCTGTACCTGACATTGCGTCAACACCGTGTATGTAGTGGGAGGTTTGGAAGTATAGATTAGGGGCTTGGTAAAAAAGATCACCAACCCATCGCGTCTCTCGGTTAGGATTAACTACTACTTTTTTATACTCGTATTTGCTTTGGGTAGTATTATAGAGATTCAGTTCCGTAGACCCCATTCCTTCTTTGGTTGTAAAATCTGTATAGGGATTCTCTATCCCAAAAGCAAGATAGGTAACACCATCATTTTTGAAGGGTGTGATGTCAGTGATTCTACCCAAGGTACTGCCGGCAGGTTTATCTACTCGTGTAAATTCAGGTTCTAATAAAAGTTGTTCTTCATTGGAGGACTCCATACTACCATAATAAATTTTCTCTTCTCCGACAGGCTCATATGTAGAGCCAGCGGTAAAATAAGTATTGTCAATACCTCCGTTGATACTAAATCGAGATCTATCAGGAGTTTTGTATTTCCATACGGTTTGCCCCGTAATAATATCAATGCAGTATGAACTTGTAGAATAGTTAAAAAACAGTCGTCCATTGTAAATATGTATGCCTTCTGCATAAAGAATAATAGGGTCCTTATATGAGGGGTCACTGATGAGACTAAGCAAATCACTCCATTCCCAATTCACAATGCCGTCCTTGGCGTTCAAGGATTGGATTGATCTCTTAGAATCTTTATCTGCTCCTATTAAAACCATACTTTCTTGGTAAATAGTTGGTGTCGCGACAACCACATTCACAATCTGATTGTTAGTTGCAATTGACGACTTCCATAATTGGGGCAGCTTTATAGCTACCCCATTACTGTCTAAAATTTTATTTTCCTCTTTGTCGCAACCGGAAAAATAAATACAAATACATAAGATACATGCTGATACAAAAGAATATTTTATACACTTCATCATCTTGTTTGAGTATTGAAGTACGTGCTTGCCCCTGCTTGCCCATTAAAAATCAGATTGTAAATTCTTAACATCTCAGTATGATTCTTCATCTCCAAATGATTTACCCCCAATGCTTCTATGCGAGTAGCATTATTAGACCAAGTGGAATTGAAACCTGATTGGGAAGGTGATTTTATGAAACCATCACTTAAGCCATTGACCGGGCTATCGATACTATTAAACTTACCGTATCGCTTCATATCCATATGCATTAAGCCCTGTTGTGGCAACGACTACACCTTTCTTTCCATTCTTGCCCGGCACGGCTACGCATACGCCATAGAACCATGCACCACTGTTTGTGGAAAGATCGGGTGAAGAAACTTTCCATAGATGTTTTCCGGTATCAGCATCTACCGCATGACAAAGGCCATCGCCTCCGCCCAGATAATAGACAACTCCATTGAGGTAACTCAGTTCAGAGCAAGTGCCGGTGTTTTGTTCTTTCCACAACAACCTGCCCGTAGTTATATCAACGCAATATAAAAAGCGGTCTTCGCAGGCGGAGTAGAGTTTGTTATCGGCCAGTATCATCCGTGATGTTAAAGGCGATGAACCGATGTATGTACGCCAAAGTTCTTTTCCGCTCATGGCTTCATAGCCATGAATATAATTGGAAGACTGGAAATATAGATTGGGAGATTGATAAAGAAGGTCCGCCACTACGCGTGTTTCGCGGTTGGGATTAATTGCTACTTTTTTGTACTCATATTTATTTTTGGTTGCGTTATACAGGTTCAGTTCCGACAGGCCCCAGCCAGAGTTGGTGAGGTCTGTAAATGGATTTTCTAACCCAAACGCCAGAAAATCCTGGTTTTCGCTTTTGAAGGGGGTCATATATGTGACAACTCCACGTAAATTCTGAAGCGGATTATCAACCATCGTGTATTCAGGAGTTAAAAAAAGTTGTTCTTCATTTGGCGAATCTATATTCCCAAAATAAATGTTTTGGTCATCGATAGGATCATAATTGCCGCCTGCTGTTAAATAGAAGTCATCAATACCCGCACTAATATCCCAGCGAAACCGGAAGGCTTTATACTTCCACTGTGTTTTACCTGTGGTTAG
>JBBRFY010000187.1:0-8767 GCA_038241205.1 Cytophagales bacterium | reverse complement strand
GGACCACAGCGGAGCATCTTCGTAAATTGGATCAACCTTTTGATTGTCATCCCAATTGTCATCTTCTACAACGGCTTCAGTAGTTTGTGCTGTGGTGTCGTTATAATCATAAGAAGCAGGAGGCTCAATGTAATCGAAGGTGTAATCATCATCCACTGAGTAGAGCCGAAAGGTTTTTTCATAATGCAAAGCATGATGTTGAAAGAATGTGCGGCAGTTTGAAAAAAAAGCGTTGGCTTTGGTGCTGGGTTCGTTTTCAATTACTCTACCCGCAACGCGAAGGAAGGCGGCAAATTTTGCATCGTCCGCTTTTTCGATTGCTACGGCATTGGCAATGGCGCCAAAGTAATTTATGAGAGTAGGTTTAACGCCATATTTCTTTTGGCGCATTAACCGCGTCTGTTTCTGAATGATTATTTGTTGGTCGATACCAATACTCGCATTGTTCCATGCGGTGGCGAATGTTGATCCAATAACGGCAGCATCGACATTGCGTGTGTTTTCTAACACCACACGAATGCTGTCGGGGAAACTAAGTTTGAGCTTGGGTTCCTGTTTCTTTTGCGCCACAAGTGTTGTGGTTGCAAATAGAAAAGCAATTAATAAAGAGGATGTAGCGTGCTTCACAAAATCTAAAACTTTGAAATTCGTAAATAATGCGTAAATAAGCTAAATGATATCATCCTTAAACGATAGTTGGCATCTATTCCTGTTTTTTTTCATCTGATTTTTTTACAAGGATGATCATTACCCATTACGTGGACGAATTTATTTTAATCACAAAAAAATTCTAACGAGATTTCCACCAATCAAACAACACTATGCAGTCTATACGTAACGGCACTTTATACCTTATACCTACAATAATTGCAGATGATACTCAGACAAAGGTAATTCCTGAACAGGTAAAGAGTGTATTACCGAACATTCGTCATTTCATTGCAGAAGATGTTCGCACCGCCAGAAGATATTTAAGCAGTTTAAAAATTTATGGTTCGATAGAAAGCCTTAATATCGAGGTGCTAGATAAAGATACAGCAGCCAATCAACTCAAGGGTTTGTTTGCGCCCATATTTGATGGTCATAATCTTGGCGTTCTTTCTGAATCGGGTTGCCCGGGTATTGCAGATCCTGGAGCATTGGCTGCACGGTTCGCCCACGACAATGGAATTATAGTAGTGCCGCTTGTTGGCCCATCGTCAATACTATTGGCACTGATGGGTTCGGGGATGAATGGTCAGCACTTTGCCTTTCATGGTTACTTACCTATTGAAGCAAAAGAAAGTGCGAAAGCGATAAAGGAATTTGAAAGAGAATCAAGGTTAAAGAACCAAACGCAAATTTTTATAGAAACCCCATATCGCAACAATAGCATTTTTGCATTATTGAAAACGAACTTGGGGGATCAAACATTATTGTGCGTTGCTTCTGACATTACTGGATCAGGAGAGTTTATTAAAACGCAATCCATAAAAAGATGGAAAGAAACTCGGGTTGAATGGAAAAAGGTTCCAACTGTTTTTTTGTTATTGGCTTCTTGAATGATATATAAACATTTTTGTTTTAAACAATTCAACCTAAATTTGCGCCCTTGAGTTTAAACTAAACATAGAAAGGAAACATGCCATATTTATTTACCTCTGAGTCCGTGTCGGAAGGTCATCCAGACAAAGTAGCCGATCAAATTTCTGATGCGCTCATTGATTACTTTTTAGCCTATGATCCAACCTCTAAAGTGGCGTGTGAGACTTTGGTAACAACGGGTCAGGTTGTATTGGCGGGCGAGGTAAAGTCAGAAGCTTATTTAGATGTTCAGGATATTGCAAGAGAGGTAATTGCCAAGATTGGATATACCAAAAGCGAATACATGTTCGAAGCAAAGTCATGCGGTATTTTATCTGCTATCCACGAGCAATCGCCAGATATCAATCAGGGTGTTGAAAGAAAAAAGAAAGAAGATCAAGGTGCTGGCGATCAGGGAATGATGTTTGGTTATGCAACCAACGAAACTGATAATTACATGCCCTTGCCATTAGAACTTGCGCATCTTTTGTTGCGCGAGTTGGCCACCATACGGAAAGAAGGTAAGGTAATGACCTATCTTCGCCCAGACGCGAAATCGCAAGTTACGATTGAATACGATGACGACAACAAGCCCAGCCGTGTTGACACGATTGTGATTTCTACACAGCATGACGATTTTGCAAAAGATGCCATCATGTTGAAGAAAATTAAAGACGATGTTGTAAATATTGTTATCCCTCGCATCAAGAAAAAACTTCCGAAGCGTGTTCAAAATCTTTTTGGATCAGAAATAAAATACCATGTTAACCCAACCGGAAAATTTGTAATTGGTGGTCCGCATGGCGATACAGGTTTAACAGGTCGCAAAATTATTGTAGATACCTATGGTGGAAAAGGCGCGCATGGTGGCGGAGCATTCTCTGGTAAAGATCCATCGAAAGTAGATCGATCTGCAGCCTATGCTACACGCCACGTTGCAAAAAATTTAGTAGCTGCGGGAGTATGCGATGAAGTGCTTGTGCAAGTTGCGTATGCTATTGGCGTAGCGCAGCCTGTAGGGTTATATGTAAATACCTATGGCACGGCTAAAGTTGAGGTTAGTGATGGCGAGATAGCGAAACGTATTGCTAAGATTTTTGATATGCGTCCTTACTTTATTGAACAGCGTTTCAATTTAAGAACTCCAATTTATTCTGAAACCGCTGCTTACGGTCACATGGGTCGTGAGCCGAAGATTGTGGAAAAGACTTTTAACAAGGGGAAGAAGACAGAGAAGAAAGTGAAGGTTGAATTGTTTCCTTGGGAAAAGCTCAACTACGTAGAGCAGGTAAAAAAAGCATTTAAAATAAAGTAATAAAAAAGGGCTCTGCAAGGAGCCCTTTTTTATATAGTTTAAATCCGAACTTCTTCCAGCTTGGCTTTGTATTTTGTTAACTGCATGCGCAACGCATCTGCCGCAAGATCAATCGCCTCTTCAAAAGACTTGGCTTTTTCTGCTGCAAACAATTGATTTCCCGGAACACGCAATTTTATTTCCACCGTTTTATTCTCTACTCCTTCATTGTTCAACCTTAGAAAAACCTCTCCGTCAACTAACCGATCATAAAATGTTTCCAGCTTATCGAGTTTCTTTTGGATGAAATCAATCAATTTTTGATCTGCATCAAAATGGATGGAATGAACTTGTAATTTCATAAGCGTAAAAATTTAAGTTGAAAATTAAACCAATCTGTTTTGTGACGTCACAACACAGCACTAAAAAAGTAGTTATTTCTGCATAGCATTTCGTTACGTGTTAAAATAAATTAAGCCTTCGGATGAGCCTGATCGAATACCTTTTTTAATTTCTCCATTGAGTTATGTGTGTACACCTGAGTTGCTGCTAAACTGCTGTGCCCCAGCAAATCTTTAACAGCATTAATCTCAGCACCTTTATTAAGCAAGTGCGTTGCATAGGTATGACGCAATACGTGTGGACTTGTTTTTTCTGAAGTTGTATTTTGACTTATGTATTTGTTCACTATTCGATAGACCATCATAGGGTAGCAGGGTTTGCCATTGTTTGTAACAAATAAAAATCCGTGATTTAGCTTAGTTGCTTCTTTATCTCGAACGCTACGATAGCGTTCGACTATAGGAACGATACTCAAGGAAAAAGGTATAACTCTTTCTTTATTTCTTTTCCCCAATACTTTTATGGTTCTGTTTTGAAGGTCAAGTTGATTTTCTTTAAGATGAATAAGTTCTGAAAGTCGAATACCCGTTGCATAAAAAATTTCAAGAATAAGTTTATCTCTCCATCCTTCTAAGGTATCTTCAAAAACCACGTTATCAAGCATGTTTACCATATCACCTTCTTTAACAAAGGCAGGCAACTTTTTCTTCGACTTTAAGGCAACGATCTTCAGCATCGGGTTAACACTGATGATTTCATTTTTCATTTGAAATTTATAGAACGATCGCAAGCATGCCATTTTACGATTCACCGAACGAGGGTCAATGTCGTGCTCTATTAGCTCTACAATCCATGCGCGAATAATGCTGTAGGATGCATTCTCGATCGTGTCATCGGGAAAAGTTTTTTGAAGGAAATCAGAAAATTGATTGAGATCGTTTTGATAAGCCTCAAGCGTATGTGGGCTTAAACGTTTTTCAAACTGAAGGTAATTCAGAAAGGCTTTTATCATTGCTTCTACACCAATTCAACAGTAGAAGCAATATAAAAAAATTATCCTCTTTTGGTTTAGCCAAAAGAGGATATGTTGATAAAATGAGGATATTTTGTGAACAACCCGTGCGGGCAATTCAATAAAATTTATTTAGGACTTGCTTCGCTCAAGTTCTTCTGCCCAATATACGTGGCATGAATAATTTCTTGTCTTCTACGAATAGACGGCTTCATAAAGGATGTGCGCGCACGCAATTGCTTTAAAACACCTGTTTTTTCAAATTTCTTCTTAAAGCGTTTTAAAGCCTTATCGATAGATTCGTTCTCTTTTACGTTGATAATTAACATAGTTCTTAATTAGGGTCGCAAATATAGGGCAAGATCAACCAATATTCCAACATTACTTTAAAATAGAACGGGCAATAACAAGCTTTTGAATTTCTGACGTGCCCTCGCCTATGGTACACAGCTTTGCATCGCGATAGAATTTCTCTACTGGAAAGTCTTTTATATAACCATATCCTCCGAAAATTTGTACGGCTTCGTTGGCAACTTCAACGGCAATTTCCGAAGCGTAAAGCTTGGCCATGGCAGAGGCTTTTGTTACTTCTTCGCCATTATTCTTAAGCTCGCCCGCGCGATAGGTAAGCAAGCTTGCGGCTTCAATTTTTGTAGCCATGTCGGCAAGCTTAAAGGCAATGCCCTGAAATTTAGAGATAGGCTGATTGAATTGGTGTCTTTCTTTTGAATACTTCAGCGCAGCTTCGTAAGCACCAGTAGCAATGCCTAGACTTAAGGCAGCGATCGATATCCTTCCTCCATCCAACACTTTCATGGACTGGATAAATCCTTCACCTTCTTTTCCTAAAAGTTGAGACTGATGTACGCGACAATCTGAGAAAATGAGCTCTGCAGTTTCGGAAGCCCGCATGCCTAATTTATTTTCCTTTTTTCCGGAAGAAAAACCGGGCATTCCTTTTTCTATTATAAATGCAGACATGCCATGCGAATCGCCAACTTCGCCTGTTCGAACTATCACCACAGCTACATCGCCTGAACGTCCGTGAGTAATGAAATTTTTAGATCCATTTATCAGATAATAGTCGCCATCTTTTTTGGCAACAGTCTTCATATTTCCCGAATCCGAACCTGTGTTGGGCTCTGTAAGTCCCCAAGCGCCTATCCATTCCCCTGTTGCTAACTTGGGTAAATATTTTTTCTTTTGATCTTCTGACCCAAATTGAAGAATGTGGTTTGTGCATAGAGAATTGTGCGCAGCCATTGATAAACCAATTGAACCATCCACTTTTGATATACCTACAAGCGCGGTAATGTATTCTGAATAGCCAAAGCCAGCGCCTCCATATTCCTCTGGTACCAATATTCCCATTAAACCCAACTCACCCATTTTTTTAAACAGCGGTACTGGAAATTCCTGAACCTCATCCCAGAGCATTATGTTGGGCAAAATTTCCTTAACACCAAAATCATGTACCATTTTGGATATCATTTTTTGATGCTCAGTCTGATCGTATGAGTTAAAATTGGTTTTCTGGTGTGTTGAGTTCATTGAATTTGGATTTTGGACTGCAATATTACAACATTTACATGAATTAATAACGAATGTTAGTTTGTTATTTCAGAAATGGTTTGCGTAAGTTTTTCCGCTGAAACTAACTTTTTAATGATAGCGTGAGATGAAAAACATTATTTTCGCACCTTCTAAAAACCCATAAATATGAAAATAGCTGTAGTTGGCACTGGCTATGTCGGACTTGTAACGGGAACCTGTTTCGCAGAAACTGGTAATACTGTAACCTGCATTGACATAGACAAGGAAAAAGTAAAAAAGCTTCAATCTGGAAAGATCACGATTTATGAGCCTGGGCTCGAGCAATTGTTTGAGAGAAACGTAAAACAGGAAAGACTTTTTTTTACCACCAACCTTGAAGAAGGCATTCGCGATGCAAAAATTATCTTCCTTGCTTTGCCCACACCTCCAGGAGAAGATGGCTCTGCCGATTTAAAATACATTCTGAAAGTCTCTGACGACTTGGGGGCATTGCTAAGCGACTATACTGTTATAGTAGATAAGAGTACCGTGCCGGTTGGCACTGCTGACAAGGTTAAAGATAGGATTGCAGCACAGGCGAAAGTTGCTTTTGATGTTGTATCAAACCCTGAATTTTTGCGTGAAGGTGTTGCCGTAGAAGATTTCATGAAACCCGAGCGAGTAGTTATTGGAACAAGCTCACTGCAAGCCCGCAAAGTTATGGAAGCATTGTATGCTCCATTTGTTCGTCAAGGAAATCCATTGGTTTTTATGGACGAGCGTTCCGCAGAACTTACCAAGTATGCGGCCAATGCTTTTTTAGCAACGAAGATTTCGTTTATGAATGAAATTGCTAATCTCTGCGAAATGGTTGGCGCAGACGTTGACTCCGTGCGCAAAGGCATAGGTACCGATAGCCGAATTGGAAAACGCTTTCTCTTTCCAGGTATTGGGTATGGCGGCAGTTGCTTTCCAAAAGATGTGCAGGCACTTGCTAAATCTTCAGAAGACGCACAATATGATTTCAAAATATTGAAAGCAGTAATGGATGTTAACGCGTTGCAGAAAACGAGGCTAATTCCACACATAAAAAAATATTTTAATGGGGATTTAAAAGGCAAAACAATTGCCATGTGGGGTTTGTCCTTTAAACCGCATACGGATGATATTCGCGAAGCGCCATCACTTTACAATATAGAAGAACTATTAGCTGAAGGTGCCATTATTAAAGCGCACGATCCGGAAGGAGCAGAAAATGTTAAGATGTTGTTAGGGGATAAAATTCAATATTGCGATACACCTTACGATTCAGCAGAAAATGCCGATGCAATTTTTATTGCCACAGAGTGGCCAGAGTTTCGCACCCCCGATTTTGAGAGACTTTCATCTATCGTAAAACAAAAGGTAATTTTTGACGGTCGAAATTTATATGATCTTAACGCTATGAAAGAATTGGGATACGCATACTTTAGTATTGGAAGGGAGGTAGTCCGTGGCTAAGCAACGAGTTTTAATAACAGGCGGTGCAGGCTTTCTTGGCTCGCATTTGTGCGATCGGTTTTTAAAAGAAGGATTTCATGTTATCGCAATGGATAACTTGATAACCGGTGATCTTCGAAACATAGAGCATCTTTTTAAAAACGAATCGTTCGAGTTTTACCATCATGATGTTTCAACCTTTGTGCACGTGCCGGGGGAACTTCATTACATCCTTCACTTTGCCTCTCCAGCAAGTCCAATTGATTATCTTAAAATTCCAATTCAGACGCTTAAGGTATCTTCTTTGGGAACTCATAATTTATTGGGCTTAGCACGTGCGAAAAAAGCAAGAATACTGGTTGCTTCTACTTCTGAAGTATATGGTGATCCGTTGGTGCATCCACAAGTGGAGGAATATTATGGCAATGTAAATCCAATTGGGCCGCGCGGGGTATATGATGAAGCCAAGCGTTTTCAAGAAGCCATAACGATGGCGTATCATACCTATCATAATGTAGAGACTAGAATCATCCGCATCTTCAATACCTATGGCCCACGCATGCGACTAAATGATGGACGAGTATTGCCAGCATTTATCGGCCAGGCGTTGCGTGGTGAAGACCTTACTATTTTTGGTGATGGTTCTCAAACACGTTCGTTCTGCTATGTAGACGATGAGGTAGATGGCATTTATAAATTATTAATGTGCAACTACCATCTTCCGGTGAACATTGGAAATCCGGATGAGATTTCGATTCTTGACTTTGCACAAGAGATTGTGAAACTCACAGGCACTACACAAAAAGTTATTTGCCAACCCTTGCCGCAAGATGATCCGAAGCAACGTAAGCCCGATATTTCAAAAGCAAAAGAAATATTAGGATGGGAACCTAAGGTATCGCGAGAAGAGGGATTAAAAATTACCTATGACTATTTTAAATCGCTGCCGAAGGAAGTTTTATTTCAAAGAGATCATAAGAATTTCGAGGGTTACATTAGATAAATGCAATTGATGACCAATAGAAAAATTATTGTTACAGGCGGTGCAGGGTTTATTGGTTCACATGTCGTGCGTCTGTTTGTCAATAAGTATCCTGCATATTCAATTATCAATGTTGATGCGTTAACGTATGCTGGCAATCTTGAAAACCTAAAAGATGTTGAGAAAAAAGAAAATTATCATTTTGAAAAAGGTGATATTCTTGATGTTGATTTCGTAAACAATGTTTTCAAAAAATATGATGCTGATGGCGTTATACATTTAGCAGCAGAGTCGCATGTAGATCGGTCGCTTCATAACCCTACAGAGTTTGCCATGACTAATATCATGGGGACTATCAATATGCTACGTGCCGCTCAACTGCATTGGAAAGGAAATTTTACAAATAAATTTTTCTATCACATTTCGACCGATGAAGTGTATGGTTCAGTAGATCATGGTTCTTACTTTACAGAAGAATCTCAGATTAATCCGCAGTCTCCGTATTCAGCATCAAAGGCAAGCAGCGATCATTTTGTTAGAGCCTTCCATAACAGCTATGGGT
>JBBRFY010000186.1:0-8917 GCA_038241205.1 Cytophagales bacterium | reverse complement strand
AGGCAACGGCACCTCTACATTGTCGTGAATTTTTACGCCATTTAATTCCACAGAAACAAAACGGGCGTTTGCAATTTTCTTTCCAGCTTCATCAAACTTTGGGGCGCGAAAAGAGATTTTCATTTTCTGCCAAAGCCCTGGCGCCTTTGCAGAATTGCTGAGTGGCGCTTTGCCCATATAGATTTTATCTTTCTCTGTTTCCCAGTTTCTATAAATGCCACCGATATCGCCAAAGGTAGGATTCTTCACGCCCCAACTATCTAACAATTGCACTTCGTATCTGCCTTGCAAATAAATTCCGGAGTTCGATCCTTTCGGCATCATCACTTCCAGTTCCAATTCGATATCGCCATGTTCGAATGCAGAAATTAAATTATCCTTCTTGCCTCCATCGTTCATGTTCAGTAAAATCCCTTTGCCCTCGGTATAGGTAACAGCCCGAGATTGAGGTGCAGGCTTATCTTTTGATTTTTTACTTTTCTTCTTCGGTTCGGCTTCTACAGGCCCAGCTTCATGCGCATGAATATCAACAGTAGGATCCATCATAACATCACCCACAATTCGCCAATTGCCTGCCTGATTTTTGAATGATGACATATCCTCCAGTCTAAGAGTCTTCACCTGGGCGTGCAGTGTAATGCCAGCGAGCGCGAAGAATAGAAAAAGCAAAAATCGTTTGACGTAGTTCATTTAATTATGGTTTTGTTTTATAATATTAATGATGACTTGAGTGGCATTTAAACTCATTGAAAAAATTGAAAACACAATAATACGCGGAAGTTTTTTAGTAAAAGGTTTGCTAATATCGCAGATGAGACAAGAATAACAAAAATTGTTTTTTTAACTCACATAAGCATCCTGCACATTCATGCGATTTAGCATAATCGATTTAGGACACATTCATAAGATTTAGATACCTTTACCTTTCATTAAAACCGAAAATGAATCTTCTTCAAAATATCAAGACTCTTTCAGCAAAATACAGCGAGGAAATAATTGGATTACGTAGACATCTGCACCAGCATCCGGAACTTTCGTATCAGGAATTTAACACTGTAAAATACGTTGGTAAACAGCTTCGGTCTTTTGGTATTGAGCCAACAGAAGGTATCGCCACAACGGGTTTGATTGCTGAAATCAAAGGTAAAAATCCTGAAAAAAAATCCATTGCCCTTCGTGCCGATATGGATGCCCTGCCGATTGTAGAAGCAAATGATGTATCTTATAAATCACAAAATCCAGGTGTTATGCACGCCTGTGGACATGATGTGCACACTGCGTCTTTATTGGGCACGGCAAAAATTTTGAATGAAATTAAAAACGAGTTCGAAGGAACAGTGCGCTTGCTTTTTCAACCCGGTGAAGAAAAAAATCCGGGCGGAGCTTCCTATATGATTCGTGATGGCGCATTAGAAAATCCAAGACCAACGAATATTATTGGGCAACATGTTTTTCCATTATTACCCGTTGGCAAAATTGGCTTTCGCGAAGGCATGTATATGGCAAGCTGCGATGAAATTTATTTAAAGGTAATTGGCAAAGGTGGACATGGCGCTGCACCTGAGCTAGCAATCGATCCAATCGTGATTGCATCTCACATCATTATTGCCTTACAACAAATTATCAGTCGCAATGCAAGCCCGAAGCAACCCACTGTTTTAACATTTGGAAATATTATCGGCAAAGGCGCTACGAACATTATTCCAGATGAGGTAAATATTGCCGGAACATTTCGTGCCATGAACGAAGTGTGGCGCGCGTCTGCTTTGCAAAAAATAAAAAAAATGGCCGAGAGTTTGGCCGAAGGTATGGGTGGAAGATGTGAAGTTGAAATTTCAAATGGATATCCTTATCTAGAAAACAATCCGGAGTTAACGCGCAGAATTAAAGCTGCGGCAACAGATTATGTTGGTGCAGAAAATGTGGTTGACATTGACATTACCTTAGGCGCGGAAGATTTTTCATACTACTCGCAAGTAATACCTGCTTCATTTTATCGATTAGGTACGCGCAATGATGCAAAGGGAATTACCTCTTATGTACATACCCCTACTTTTAATATCGATGAAGATGCTTTAAAAATTTCTTCTGGCTTAATGGCGTGGATGGCGGTGCAAGAACTTGCATATTAATTTTTTGTTAATCAGACTGACGAAACTCTACTATCGTACCTTTACTTTTCTTGAACGCAATCATTGGAACAAACACCACTTCCTAGTCAACCAAAAAACGTGTGGCCAACCATTCGGCTTGCGTTGTATATAGTAGGTGCACTGCTCATGTTTCTTTTCGCTTTAGATCTGATGGTCTCTTCGCTTCAGCACTTAGGGAAGCTGGCAACAGAAACAATTTTACTCGCTACTTCAAATCCATTCACCGGTTTGTTTATAGGTCTGCTCATTGCTGCCATGTTGCAAAGCAGCTCTGCTACTACGTCAATGATTGTCGCGCTTGTGGCCTCCGGATCAGTGACGTTGCAAAGTGCCGTGCCTATTATTATGGGGGCAAATGTGGGCACTACCATTACCAGCACCATTGTATCGCTGGGCTTTATAAATAAAAAGAAAGAATTTAGAAGAGCGGTGGCAGCTGGTACCTATCACGACTTCTATAATATTCTCACAGTAATTGTATTGTTTCCACTGGAGTATTATTATGGATTCCTTTCAACTGTCTCTTCGCAAATCGCCAACTATTTTTTCACACCAAGTGCAGCGCAAGTTCAAAACAAAGTAACCCATCTATGGCAGGGCTTCGATCCAATCATTGAATTATTACAACGCATTATTCCAAGCGCCTTTGTGTTGGCAATACTAGCACTTGCATTGTTATTTGGTTCGATCTTAATTTTCAGAAGACTGATCTCTAGTGTATTGAAAGCAAAATCACCTGAAGCGTTCAGTCGCTTTTTCTTTAAAAATCAATTAAAGTCATTTGGCTGGGGCTTGGTAACTACAGCGGCCATTCGATCGAGCACAATCACTACCTCTATCGTTGTGCCCATTGTTGCAAAGAAAATTGCCAGTCTTAAACAAGCAGCTCCCTTTATTATGGGGGCAAATATTGGCACAACCATTACCGCGTTTATTGCCGTAACCTTAAACTCAAATGCATCTGGTGCCATCAGCATTGCCATTGCTCACTTCTTGTTCAACTTCATTGGTATGTTGCTATTTTTTCCAATACCGGTCTTGCGTAAACTTCCTATTTCGCTGGCGAATGGTTTAGGAAAATTAACATTGAAGTATCGCCTTTCAGGATTATTGTATTTGCTGGTAACGTTTTTTATAATTCCGTTTTCACTTATCTATTTAAATCGCGATTCCAATCAGTCGCTCTACCTTACCTATGAACGAATTGATTCTGCACAACAGAAATCATTTTCTAGAATTATAACCAATATCAATAAGCGCACACAAGCTGGAGAATGGACAACGTTTGATGGCGTAGAAAAAATAAACGCTGAAGAGCCTCTCATAATTTATCCGATATCCGTAAAGAATACCACCCTGTTTATAGGCGATCAAATGTTTCTGTTCAATCGCCCTGGTTTTTGTTGGGATGGTGAAGATAAAGTTGGGCGATATAAAACCTGTATCGATAAAATTCTACCGCACGCAACTTTTGCCCGCACCACGTTTGATTCTGTATTTGTTTTTAAACGCAATTACCTACTCACACCCGATTCAGTTTTTGATTTATATTATATGAGCGCGCCTTATAAAATTACACTTCAACATGAACTTGTTTCAGGAGAAAACAAATTCGAAATAGTGGAAAGATTAATATCGTTTGAAAAAGAATAAAGCATAATGACTAATTGTACTTTGTGAAGGTAAAACGCCTTTGCTTCATACTGCACTTTTCACACAGATTGTCTTAAAAATAGTCAGCATCTCGCGGCATACAGCAATTCAAAAATCGAACTGAAAACGCACCTAGTGCGTACCCAAAATAGGAGTACTATTTCCTCGCGCGCGCGTTACGCAACCTAACGCCTAGCCATGGAGAAAACCCCTTATACTTTTCAAATCTTCTTTCTATATTGCACAACCTGATTTTTTTCCTATGCTCAAAGACTCAATACTAAAGTTATTAAAACTCGATACTCTTGTAAGCAACATGACGGGCTTTGTAGAAGCGCGTATGGAATTGGTGAAACTCGAAATTAGACAAGACATTAATAAAGCACTTGCCAAAATTTCTATTTTATTTTTTCTTGCCTTTGCAATTACCTTATTTTTAGTATTCATCAGCATTGCAGTTGCCTTTAAAATAGGAGAAAGCACGGGCACCTTTGAAGGCTTTAGCATTGTTGCAGCATTCTACCTTGTTCTTGCGCTTGTCCTTTTCTTCCTTCGTGAAACCATTCGTACGAGCATAGAAAAGCAGCTAAATAAAATCATTTCGAAACAGAAAGATTAATATGCAATTACTAGATCCAGACGATTTAAAAATGTCGCTGTTAAACAAATCTTCACGACTAAAAGGTGAGTTAGAACAAGAAGTGAAAAACATTTCTGAACGCACCGAAAAAGTAATTATCAACACCATAATTATAGGTGGAACACTTGCAGCAACTTATTTTTTGGTGCGCCAATTCTCAGGATCGAAATCCAAAAACAAAAATAAAGTAAGAAAGAAAAAAATTGTTTCTGATAGCGTGTTGGATGATGAGGAAGACCAAGCACAAGAGTCGTCCATCCCCGGAATTGCATCACAAATCGGAGGAACATTAGTGAGCCAAGCCTCTTCTCTTCTGTTAACGCTTGCAAAAGAAAAACTTGTTGAATACTTTGAAGCGCAAGCCGAAAAGAAAAATCATGATAATGCATGAGTGTTTTGAAAAGCTTGAGTGCGCGGCACAAGGAAGGTAAGAAATCGATCGCTGTACTCATCGATCCTGATAAGGTTGAAGATTCTTCCCAATTACTTCAGCTCATTAATTTAGCAAGTGAGAATTGTGTCGATTATTTTTTTGTGGGTGGAAGTTTAGTTACCACCACAAATCTTGCAGAGGTTGTGAAGAAGATAAAAGACAATGTGAATATTCCAGTTGTGCTTTTCCCGGGCAACTCCATGCAGATTGAACCAACCGCAGATGCACTTCTTTTTTTATCGTTGATATCAGGAAGAAATCCTGAACTGTTAATTGGTCAACATGTTATTTCTGCACCGATTATTCGCAATACAAAATTAGAAGTTATACCAACCGGATACATGCTCATTAACTCGGGGCGCATTACATCAGTTGCATATATTAGTAACACCACGCCCATCCCAGACGATAAATATTCGTTAGCGGCTTGCACAGCCATGGCAGGAGAAATGCTCGGACTACAATCTATTTATATGGATGCAGGCAGCGGAGCCGAAAAAGAAATCAGTGTGAAGATGATTGCCGCTGTGCGAAAATCGATTAATGTTCCGCTCATTATTGGTGGCGGAATAAACACAAGTCAAAAAGCATTTAATGCATTAGAGGCTGGTGCCGATATGATTGTAATTGGCAATGCCCTTGAAAAAAAACCAGAACTCCTCATTGAAATTTCAGAGAAGGTCTACGAGTGGAATCAAAGTAATTGAGTTCGCGCCTTACCTTCATATTCTTGTTACTGTACCTCCATTAAAAGCTCACGAGAAATTAAAATCGTGTGAACTTCTGTTGTCCCCAATTCCGTGGCGGTATCCTCCCAGACAACAACAACATAATACGTTTCGGTCTGGGAAGATAAAGGCAGAGGTTTGGTTTTAGTTCAATAAGACGACATTTAACATTTACAGCTTTATCCCAATTCCAAAGTTAATTGTCCTTCCTTCTCCTGGAATTAACCCAGGTCCTGGATATCCTCCAGATCTTCTCGTTGCATATTTAGTGTCTGATATGTTGTTAACACTAAACTTAACATTGTAATTCTTTAAAAATTTATACGCCATAGATAAGTCATATATATGGTATCCGTCTATCCTTCCAATCGTTCCAGTTGTATTTGGAATTTCGGTGTTGCTTGCATCACTAAATACTTCACTCGAAATCCGCGTTTGAAAAGTAGTTGAAAAGCCATTTCTGGAATAACTTAAACCTATGTTATGAATTTGATTCGGGGCATATTCTACTTTATTGTTTTTTAGATTGGATTCAGAAATGATAATATTAGGTTCAGTTCCAGTAACAGTGGTCGTTTTAAAATCTTTGTACTCAGCCCTTATAAAGGCAAGTGAAGCAAACATACTTAAATCACCTATTTTTTTATCGACCTTAAATACTCTACTAAAATTTAAGTCAACATATGCCTCGAAACCCTTATTAGCTGATTCCCCTAAATTGGTTCGATATTGATAAGTTGCTTTTGTTGGATCGTCATCAACGAATTTTCTAATGGCGCCAATTTTATCATTGTATTGAAGATAAAAAGCACTAACATCAAAATTGAGAAAATTAGATATCTCTCCTCTGTATCCTAAATCCGTATTAAAGCCATTGGAATCCTTCAGGTTTTCATCTATCACATCAGTTGTTGATGGTGGTGTGATATCAGAAAAAAGCACAGGGCGATAGGCTTGAGAATAATTTGCGTAAAAATTACTTGTTTTAAGTTTGTACTCAAAGCCAATTCCTGCTAAAACAAAATTTCTTACGGATGTATTAGGTGTTACATTAATTTCTGTCGCTCCTGACGTAGTTAATATACCTTTTACTTCCGAAATAATATTTTCGTATCTAATTCCAGGTGTCACACTAAAATTATCCGTAATCTTAAATTGATTTTCCGCAAACAAAGAAAAATTGTTCGTTGTAAACTCTAATTCTGTCGGATATTTATCCGTCAAGATGTTTGTATTGTATTCAAAGCCTGTATCACCTTTTCCTTTTTGCTTTCTTTTGGTGTTGGCTTGGTAAATTCTACCTCCAAAAGCCAGATTACTTTTTTGACGAAACAGATTGTAAGAATAAACTCCTCTGAACTCTGAGCCTATATTTTTGTAAAAGTCTCTATCTACTTGTCGGTTATTATAATCTTTATTTGCTGTGTTTACCGTGTCTTTAATGTTTGGTGTTGCTAGAAAGCCTATACTGTTACGTTCGCCAACTAAGCCAAACACCTTTAAGTTCAAGGTTAGATTTTGGGTGATTTCAGTATCAAAGTTTAAAGCAGCTACATTCCATGGTGTGCTGAACCAATTACGTTCACGAAAAGATTGACGATCATCTTCTTTAAATTGAGCATCTGTAAGTCCACCAGACTGCTGAATTTCGTAGTCCATGTTTGTATATTCGGCAGAAATTTTTGTTTTGTCGCTTATTTTGTATTGTAAAAAAGCGTGCGTGTTTCGTACTTCATATTCTCCATTTTGTCTCCAACCATTACCTTTTCTATAGTGAATGTAAGCACCATAATTCCATTTTTTCGTATTGCCACTTATTGCATTATAGGCACTTAGCATTCCATAACTTCCTAGTGTAGTTTGCGATTGAAAAGCAAATGGTTTGTCTTCTCGTTCTCTCTTTAAAACATAGTTTAACAAACCACCAAACTGTGAGCCAAACTGTAAAGATGCACCACCTCTAACAATTTCAATTTTTTCTACAGCCTCCATTGGTGGATTATAGTAGGCTTCGGGATAACCAAAAACATCGCTTGAGACATCATAACCATTTTGTCGAACATTAAACTCCCAGCTACGATTAGGATTTAGTCCTCTAACCCCTACTGAAACTTGTGTACCTGAACCGTCAACTTCCCAAATGGTTACTCCAGGTACTCTTGAAAAAATTTGGCGTGCATTATTGGTGCTAAGATTTGCATCAATACTTGACAGTCTTATAATTTCGTTCTTTTTTCCGGAAAAAATACTTTGACCGTGCACTTCTTGCAATCTTTCAGGAACAGCTCTGTTACCGCCTACAGTTACTTCTTGTAGCAGATTTACCCTAATTGTATCATCTTCTATTTGTTGCGCTAATGTTGCAATACCAAACAACATTAAAGGTAATATTAAAACTCTTTTCATTTCTTATAAAGACTAGCTTAAACTGAGCCTCAAAAGTAGAAAAGAGAAAACTAATCAGTTTTAGAATTCGGGAAAACGTTTTTAGTTATTGGGAATAAATTGTTTCAACTGTTCTGTTGGGGCAATGCCAAAATAATTTTTATACGATTGACTAAAACTACTTAAAGATGAATAACCCACACTATTGGCTATTTCAGTAATATTTTGATTTTGGCTCTGCAATAAATGTCTTGCCTTTGTCATTCTGCTTTCTTGAATAAATTCGAAAATAGTTCTCGCAAAAACTTCCTTAAACCCTTTCTTCAGATAGCATTGATTAATACCTACATTTCCTGCAATAATTGGTATAGTTAAATTATTGCCAAGATTATTGAGAATATATTTTCTTGCTAGTTGAATTTTATTTTTCTCAATCGGTTTGTTTAAAATAGAACAAGTGTCGCAGTTTAATTGAAATACTAAATTGTTTTTTTGCGATTGATAAAGAAGAAACAAGACATTACTTTCCAAAAATATTTTTCTGTGAATACCTTGAAGTTTGCAGTTTGTAATTTCTAAAAGCTTTGCCTGAGTATTACAGCATATCGTTTGCCTTTCAATATTTATGTCAAGCGGCTCGTTATATTTTTCAATATATGTTTTTGAAATTCTGATTTGATATTCATAATTATTTTCCGCCAAGTCAAACAGGCAGTCGTTTGCAAACAGCCCGAAAGTCAAATAGATATAGGTATCATCTTGTATTGCCTCACAAAAAGAGTTGTTGATGTCTGCTTTTTTAGTAATCGTTAAATAAATAAAATCGTTTATAAATTCCATTGTACAAAGATATATTTTGTTTTGGCATGCCGGCTTCCATCCCTTGATCTGAGTGCTAGCAGTAAACAACACTCTTAAGTTTTTT
>JBBRFY010000185.1:0-9174 GCA_038241205.1 Cytophagales bacterium | reverse complement strand
GGCAGAAGCTGACCCGATGTACTTTTAATGAATTTCGGGATATAAAAATCACTGTTGTTTGGATCAATTAAAGGAATGCCATTACCATCTTTTTGCACATCTATATTATCTTGAAACGTGGTGGTGTAGTTGTAGGCATTTTGCACATCAACGTAAACATCTAAACTCCAATTTTTGAAAAAGTATTTTTTGTCAATTCGAATGTCGAGCTGATGAAACGCACTAATGCGTTGGGAGTTCAATTGGTTATAATCTGGCAAACCAAACGGTCGAATATCCCAATTTTGTTTTCGCACAGTTTCCTGAATATTGAACGGAGTATAAGGCGATCCTCCTGTAAAAAGCCAGCGTACTCCAATCTCCCAATTTTTTCCGAATTTTTTTCCCCCTGTTAAACTCACGAGATGGCTATTGTCCCATGATGAAGGTACGTACTTTTCATTTTTATTTTGAAACTCACTGCGCACAAAAGTATATGCTAACAATCCATAAAATCCATTGTAAAGTTTTTGCTGCACTAAAAATTCAAGTCCATAGCTGCGACCTTTGGAAGTGGAATTAACAGGCGCATTACCTATAATACCAAAGTCGGCACCAAGATTAGCAAGTGAAATAGAATCTTCTAATAAAAACGGATATTGATCATACAGTTTATAAAAACCCTCCACCGTAATGCGGGAATTTCGTGGTAGGTTGAACTCAAGTCCGCTCACCAAATGTTTACTTCGAATATATTTTACATTATTCGATTTATTTTCCAGTGCGTTGGTCTGCGAATTTCTGTACCCCAAAACAGTGTAAGCCGGAAGCTGATAATAAATACCGGTATTGAAATTAGCATTGATAGTAGAAGTTATAGCATATGAAGCAGACAATCTTGGAGAGAATTGATCGAACACATTGTTCATTTCATTTGAATAGTTATTTGCATCTGCACGAAGGCCGAATGAGAGCGTAAGTTTTTGTTTAAAATTATTACTTACCTGGCCGAAGAATCCCCACTTGGTTAATTTTAGAAGAGAAGAAAAATCGCGCACAACTAAACCTTCTTGTGTCACAATCTTAGAAAAATCATCGGTATTATATTGTGCTTGTTCGAGACTAATGCCGTAGTTTATTTTAAAATTTTGTTTGGTATAATAATCTTCAACTCGAAAACGATTTTCTGTTTCGCGTGAATTGTAATCCTGAAGAAGATTATCAGGATCAACACTATTGTTGTTTCGATATTTAATGGAGCTATTATTTAATGCATTGCGGCTTGCTACAATGCTTGTAATTCCATGTTTACGAAAGTGGTCGTACTTTGCACCAAGGGTGTAGTTCCATTGTTTAGATACAGGTAAAATATTTAAAAGGTATTCAGCATATTCACGATCAGCTTGTGTTTTCGATTTTTCTGGTGCGTCAAAGTTTAATGTAAAATCATCTATAGCACCAATGCCTAAAACTGTAATTTGATTTTTATCATTGATTTTATATTTGTACTTAAACTGCACATCATTATACACGGGCAGAAAGGGAAGATTGAAAATGCTGAATAAGAATTTAAGGTAAGATCGCCTTACCGAAAACACGATTGATGATTTGGAAGACACCGGCCCATCGAACGTTACACCCAAATCGCTTGCGCCAATAACTCCATTCACTGCCCATTTATCCGTTCGCCCATCTTTCAATTGAAAATCAAAAACAGAGCTCATGGTGTTCCCTCGGTTGGCCGGAAAAGCACCCGAGTAAAAATTTACCTCTTTTAACAAATCAACATTGATAATACCAACTGGGCCGCCAGACGAACCCTGAGTTTGAAAATGGTTAATTACCGGAATCTGTATGCCATCGAGATAAAAGGTATTTTCGCTGGGTGCGCCACCGCGAATGATAATGTCATTTCGAAAAGAGGGTGTTGACGCCACGCCCGGAAGTGATCTCAACACTTTCGATATATCCCGATTTCCGCCAGGCGTTCTCTTTATTTCGGCAGTACCTATGGTTCGCAAAGACAATGGAGCATCGTCCGATTTAATAAAGGTATTCGAAGCCGACACAATAACTTCATCCAATGTTTTTGAATCCTCTCCCATTGCAAAATCAACAAGCGCTGCTCGCGCATTCGTTACCTGAACTTCATAGACCAACAATTTTTGGAATCCAACAAATGACGCTTCCAAATTGTATTGACCGGGTTCAATATCTTTAATTTCGTATTCCCCATTTTCATTTGCGGCCGTGCCGATACTACTTCCCTGAATTACAATATTTGCAAAGGGTATCGGTTCATTGTTTACCTTATTAAATACCTTTCCTTTAATAACACCTTTTTGCGCCATCGCGGAAGTCGATATAATAATAAGTAAGCAAGCGATAACTATTTTTTTCACCTTACATGTTTTATGCCTCCACTAACAAAATTGCCTTTAAATAGTTAAAATGAATTTGATGGTGTGCAAAAATATAAAGAAGTTGTTTATCGCTTTTCAAAACCTGGCAGACTTTGTATTCCAACACAAAGACTTCTACCTTTGCCCTATGTTATTGTACAATGAAACAGTCGGTATCGACAAAGAAATAGAACAAGAATGGCTTCAATGGATGAAAGAAGTTGGTGTGCCTAAAACAATGGAGACTGGCATATTTAAAAGCTGGAAAATTTATAAAGTATTGCACGATGACAATGAAGGCTCGGTGTCGTATAGTGTTCAATACTTTGCAGATCGAATTGCAGACATTAATCTATTCTTCGAAAAATTTGCTCCCGCGTTGGTGGAAGAACACCGAATTCGGTTTCAAAACCGGCATGTTACTTTTAGAACATTATTGGAAGAAGTTTAGAAGGAGATTAGAATTGCATCTGGAGCTTTTTAATACTGTTTTGAGATATTACCTTTCTTCGATGCAATTCAGAAAAAATAAATGAAGTCCAGATTGAGAACAATTTTCCTCACGTTACTTTTTTTATTAGGAAATGTTCAGGCATCTATTCAGGCCAGTTCTTGTAGCAACTTCAACGAATTAAAAATCGCTTCAGCTTCAGTTTTAAAATGGATCTCCGATGAAAACAACTTGGGTGAAGATGATTTTGCGGGAATTAACCCGTGGCCAGAGTTGCACGTGTTCAATACGTGCATCGTGTCTTAGAAATTTCTATGCGTTAAAGGGGTTTGGATTGTACGGAATTTTCTTAATTCTTTCTGCGATTACTTTTTTGAATAAAGTAAATTTTCAATCTGCTTTCGCTCTAACGAACAGTTCACCCATTCGCTATCTAGTTTCGCTTCGTATTTTTTATAAAAATTAATGGCGGGCTCATTCCAATCTAAAACCTGCCACATCATACCAGAGCAATTTTCATCGAGTGCATGTTGAAGCGTTCGATCGAATAATAATTTGCCAATGCCGTTGCCTCGTTGGCTTTCCGTTACTACAATATCTTCTAGGTAAAGGCGCTTACCCTTCCATGTTGAATACCGCCAATAAAAAAGTGAGATACCTACTATCGTTTCGTTTGATTCTGCTACAAAAAAACCATAAATAGGATTTGGCCCAAAGCCATCTTGCTCCATCAGCTCAACGGTGTTAGTTACTTCGTGCGCTGCACGTTCATATTCAGCAAGTTCTTTCACGAGGTTAAGTACACTTGGAAGATCTTCCTTTTTTCCGATGCGAATAGTGGCGTTCATAGTCAATTCTTTTTTTTCGATATCAGGCTATAATTTTTGTATTGGTGCAAAGATGGAAAAGATTTAACGCTCATAATCCACTTATCAACTTGTTTTGCCATTAATGTTAGAGCATGTGGTTGATTGCCGTCTACTGCGTAACTACCATTTTATTAAAAGAATAATTATGCAAAAACACTTCCTGATTTCCGGGTTAAGGTATGTCTCTATCATGCTGCTCCTTATCCTCATGGTCGCTTCCCCCACATTAGCGCAAAAAAAGAAAAATAAGAAAAAAGAAAAATCCTCAGCAACTCTTCCGCCCGCTGAAAAAAAGGACGAAAAGAAAGAGGGCATCCAGCCCTATGAAAAAGTGATCACATCAAAAGCCAAAACTGATAAAGGTCTTTTCGCTGTGCATAAACTTGATGATAAATATTTTTATGAGATACCCGATTCATTGCTCGGCCGCGAATTTTTAATGGTTACCCGAATTTCTAAAACTGCCGATAAAATTGGATATGGTGGCGAACAACTTAATAATTCTGTTTTGAGATGGGAGCGCAAGGATAAAAAGATATTACTCCGCATTGTTTCGCATAACAACGTAGCGAATGATTCTCTTCCGGTTGCCATTTCAGTTCGCAATTCAAATTTCGAACCGATCATACAAGCTTTCGACATTAAAGCGTTCGCGAAAGATTCTAGTGCTGTTGTCATTGAGGTTACATCGCTCTTCACGAAAGACGTTCCTGCTTTTGGTTTTGATGATGCCGCACGCAAACAATATAAAATTTCATCGCTTGATGAAAGCAGAAGTTTCATTGAGACTATAAAAAGTTTTCCAATCAACATAGAAGTTAGAAATGTTGTTACCTATAAATCAACCGATGCTCCATCGAATTCACAGGCGGGTGCGATATCGTTGGAAATTAATAATTCAATGATCCTTCTTCCGAAGACAGCAATGAAACCGCGACTTCGCGATAGTCGTGTGGGATATTTTAGCAGAAGCCAGGTTGATTATGGACTCGATGAACAAAAAGCAAAACAGCGAAGCTACATCGTTCGGTGGAAACTTGAACCCAAAGATGAGGCGGCATACAAACGCGGTGAGTTGGTAGAACCGAAAAAACAAATTGTGTACTACATAGATCCGGCAACGCCTGCGAAGTGGAGACCCTATTTAAAACAAGGAGTAAACGATTGGAACATAGCCTTTGAACGGGCAGGATTTAAAAATGCAATAGTTGCTAAAGATGCTCCAACCCTGGAAGAAGATCCGGATTGGAGCCCGGATGATGTGCGGTATTCTGTTATTCGTTACTTCGCTTCCGATATTCAAAATGCATACGGACCGAATGTTCACGATCCGCGTTCAGGAGAAATTTTAGAAAGTCATATTGGTTGGTATCATAACGTGATGAACTTATTGCGCAACTGGTATTTTATTCAAACCGCCACGATTAATACAGATGCTCGTGGAATAAAATTTAAAGATGAGGTAATGGGGCAACTCATTCGATTCGTTTCGTCACATGAAGTTGGCCACACGCTCGGTCTTCCACATAACATGGGATCGAGCTTTGCCTATCCGGTAGATTCACTTCGATCAGCAAGTTTTACAAACCGTATGAGCACAGCGCCATCTATAATGGATTACGCACGCTTTAACTATGTGGCTCAACCCGGAGATAAAGGTGTTAAGTTGATGCCGGGCATTGGTGAGTATGATAAGTATGCAATTAAGTGGGGTTATGCATACATGCCTTCGGCTAAAACGCCAGATGAGGAGAGAGAAGTTTTAAATAAATGGATTGTAGAAAAAGCAAATGATCCAATTTATTTTTTCGGAAGACAAACTATTAATCCGATCGATCCACGATCGCAAACAGAAGATTTAGGAAACAACGCCATGAAAGCGAGTAGCTATGGCGTGGCAAACCTCAAGCGCATTATTCCAAATCTGGTTGCGTGGACTTCAGAAAACGGAAAAGACTATGGTGATTTAGAAGAACTATACGGACAAGTTTTGGCACAATGGAGTCGGTACAGCGGACATGTAAAGTCGAACATCGGTGGCGTGTATGAAACCTTTAAGTCGTATGATCAAGCCGGTAATGTTTTTGTTCCAGTATCGAAAAGCACACAAAAAGAGGCAATGCGTTATTTGCAACGCGAAACATTCACTACGCCAACGTGGATGATTGATCAGAACATTTTAAGAAAGATTGAACATGCTGGAGCGATTGAAAGAATACGTGCAGCACAAGCCAATACGTTGAATCAGCTATTGGAACCCAGTCGCATTGCGCGATTAATTGAAGCGGAAGCCATGCTTGGAAAAGAAACCTACACACCGCTTGAACTTTTCAGTGACTTGCGTGCAGGCTTGTGGTCTGAATTAAAAACTAAAAAATCAATTGATACCTATCGTAGAAATTTGCAACGCGCGCACATTGAGCGGTTAGCGTTTTTAATGAAAGAAGAACTCACAGCACCTCCGGCCAGCTTCCGATCTTTTTCAGGATACACCGCTATAGATGTTAGTCAGTCTGACATAAGACCAATTGTACGCGGAGAATTAAAAGCGCTTCGCTCGCAGCTAACACAGGCACTTGGAAGCACAACAGATACCATTACAAAGTATCATTTAGACGATTGCATTCAACGCATCAATTTAATTCTTGATCCAAAATGATATAACCATACGAGTAGAATTATAATAAAAGGAGTTCATTTTAAAATGTGGCATCACGGCTAAAGCCCAAATAATTTTTAATTTCCTTGTATAATCACAGCCTCAAGGCCGTGATTTATACTCCAAAACATCTCATCTACTGTTCCTGCTTCTAAAAGTAAATAACCCTGGTCTTTAGGCCAGTGTTTATGGCTAAAATATGGAGAGGGCTTTAGCCCTGACTTATAATTGACAACGTTTAGCTATGAAACGTATGCGTTTTAATACGTACGTCTTTTCCAAGCGTTGCAAACAAAATGTAATAGCACAAAAGTTAAGAACCAAAACACAAGCATATGTTTTATAGCTTTTGTGTGCGCCCAGCATGGGCACAAGGTATCGCAAGATACCGAATATTCCAGAGAGTGAAAGTCTCTCATTGGCGAGTTGGTGAAGCCAATTAGCAAGTCGCAAGCTGGTTTGTCGCGAGGCATGCAGTGAAGGAAGCGAGACTGCAAACTCCGGTACTGACGAACAGAAACGGTATACCGAGGCTACATGAAGTGGGTTAGCAAGCACATCTTTGCAAAGCCCTTGGCCAATAAACTTCAAGTAGTAGATACTGCAGGGATCGGATGAAGGAATAGGCTCTTACCTGGGGAGATCTCTGTGCCACGCGTTGGTGTAAGAGAAGTCAGCAGAGGCCATAGTAGTTGACAGGAACGAGCCGTAAGCACTACGGAGTCCTCACACGTCAATGAAGGGCTGAACATTAGTTGTTCCAAATGCTGTAAGGACCATCCCGATAGCTATCGGGAGGAGCCTTGCGTTAAGCGGAACAGAGAAACAGTAACGAGATGATTGAAAAAGTAATTAGCAGAAAGAACATGTACAAGGCATACCGCCAAGTCGTGTCGAACCAAGGTTCGGCTGGCGTGGATGGCATGCCCGTAAGCGAGCTATTGAACCACCTGAACAATAACAGGAATGCAATAGCAACAGCAGCATGTAAAGGACGCTACTTACCACAAGCCATCTTAGGAGTAGAAATACCCAAGAGCAACGGGAAGACTCGTCTCTTGGGTATCCCCACCGTAACAGACCGACTGTTACAACAAGGGGTAAGCCAAGTGATAAGTCCAAAGTTTGAAACAGACTTTACAGAACACAGCTATGGCTTCCGGCCAAACCGAAATGCACACCAAGCCGTACTCCGAGCGCAGCGCAACATTCATGAAGGATATGACCACATCGTGGACATAGACTTAAAGAACTTCTTTGATGAAGTGGATCATGTGTTGTTGTTGCAATTGATTTACCGCAAGGTGAAATGCCCGTTGACACTACGCCTCATTCGTAAATGGCTACGCGCTCCGATTAAAATAAACGGGCGACTAGTCAAGCGAAGAAAGGGTGTGCCACAGGGCAGCCCGTTGAGTCCGTTGCTCTCCAACATACTGCTCCACGAGTTGGACAAAGAGTTGGAAAAGCAAGGGCATCGCTACGTGCGCTATGCCGATGACTTTAGTGTGTACACGAAAAGTAAAAGCAGTGCACGCAAGGTTGGCAATAGCATCTTCATGTTCTTGAAAAACAAGTTGAAGTTATCGATCAACCGGGAGAAGAGCGGCATACGTAAACCTGTTCAATTCAAAATACTCGGGTATCAATTTGTATCCACGTATCAGAAGGGAGACAAAGGAACGTATCAACTGGTGGCAAGCGACAAAAGTTGGAAGAACCTCAAGCGAAGTTTAAAAGCCATCACCAAGAAGACTGCGCCAAGTACCTTCGATGAGCGCGTTGCCAAACTGAAAGAAGTATACAGAGGATGGATTAATTATTTCCGAATGGGAAGTATGCAATCTAAACTCAAAGAACTTGATGGTTGGCTACGCAACCGCCTTCGGTACTGCATCTGGGAAGACTGGAAGAAAGCCGACCGGAGAAAGATAAACCTCATCCGACTTGGCATTCCTAACGGCAAGGCCTATGCATGGAGCAGAACACGAATGGGTGGCTGGGCGGTTGCCCAAAGTCCAATCATGGTCACGACCATCACATTGAAAAGGCTTATCAAAAGAGGGTATGAATCTATGTTTAACTATTACCTAAAGGTTTCTCCACAACTTAATGAACCGCTGTATACGAGACCCGTACGTACAGTGGTGTGAGAGGCGCACCTCATCGATGAAAAACCCGGTGAGGCCGTCTACTCGATTAGCAGATGCCCTTCTGACTGTCCGATGTGGTGAATTGTCAGGCCAGCAAACACTTTGTCCTAAACGATTTACATTAAAAGCGATGTCAGTCCAAGTTTGCATTGTGCGTTGGCAAAAAAAAATAAAACACCGAAGGGTGGGAGAAAAAAAATTTGAATTTCTTTTGGGGTGGGGGAAAAAATACTCTCTTAAAAAAATTGCTTTAGCGTTGGCTTGTGCGTTTTTTAAGAGTGTATTTTTTGTGCGTTGGCTTTTCATCGGTTCAATAAATTATGATTTATACTTTCTTCCTCAATCCATTTGTCTGGAAATAGTTTTTCTAAAAGTTGTTTTGCATCGTCAGAAAATAATGAATAATCAATTTTAGTTTTCCATTTGCTTATGATGTCAATTAGTTTGAGTGGTTCTTGTGGAATTAAAATTTGAATATTTGGGAAAACATTTTTCTTGATGTCTTGATAAATTTCAATCCCTCTATTATCCCAGTCGCACAAATAGTAAAATGGAGTTGTCGGCTCAACAATGTAATTTAGTTTGGCTGTGTTTCTTCCTCCTGCAAACCAAAGTTCCACATCGTTTAATCTTGGTTTACGCAACTGATTAAGATTCTCAC
>JBBRFY010000184.1:0-9201 GCA_038241205.1 Cytophagales bacterium | reverse complement strand
AGTAATGATGTCATCCTCAAAGTCTGTGGCTATTCGCTCGGAGTAACGGCCTTCCAATATAGACTCACTCAGGCTTAAAAGCTTCTGAAGAATTTCACTCTTAACTACCGTAACGTCATGATGTTCAGGTGAAGCAGCAACGGTAAAAGTATTAATCACATTCATCATTTAAGCATTAGGTATGATCTGGTACTTTGACCCATGTGTATAAATCCATTCGTACGCAGCTTCCTTGTTGGAGAAAAAGCGGGTTTCAAAGTTTTTAGGTGACTTGATAAATAAGCAATAAACGCAGCGGCCAATATATTAATATCATCCTGTGCCTGACCATTGGTAACGGCCAAACGAAGTCCACAGCATTTAACCAGTACACCCGGGAATATGCCGATGTTGGTATAGAAGCCTTCATTCAAAAGTCGTTTCACCATGTTGTAGCCTACACGTGGTAATACCAGGTCTTCGTACAGATTACAAGAGAAAAAAAGACGTGAAGAGGAGTATTGGGTTCTATAACGTTGCGTAGCATCAATGGCACCTTGCTTGAGCCGCTCATCAACCCCCAGTCCAAGATAACTGCAGGATCCAAAATTGACCACACATCTTCCGTCAATCGTAACTGCTCGTCCATTCAACGTTTCGTCTTCAAGTGATACCTGGAAGATTCCGTTTTTGACACCATTGGTTAAGCACGCATCAATGGTATTAATAAATTTATTCGTGCTTTTTGTTTTTGACATGGTTCGAGGGTTGTCATTTCAGTTGCGATCGATTCTTATTCAGCAACGTATGGATTTTTTAATTTTGGGCTCGGAATAAAATGGGAATGCCCTGAAATTGAAGCTTCTTGTCGGAGACTGTCCTTCAGTAGTTCACTGAGTAACTTCAGGCAGTCCAGTTTCTTTTGAAAGCGTTCGATGGGGCTGTTCGCAGCACAGTTTAATTTTATTTCCTCCAATACCTGATTGAATTCAGAGTCGTTTAATATGCTGATAGCAATTTTTACCTTATGAAAAGTCGTGGTTAACATGGTGTAACCATCCGGTGTATCTATACTAGATATCCCATGTTGAAGTTCTTCGAGGTTACTAATTAAGAGAGAAAGCAATTCTTTTTTTAATTCTGGATCGCCCTCGGTGTGCAAATCAAAATTGATATTGAGTGGTCTGCGCAAAACAGAAATGTATTTGCTGATTTTCCTTTTCATCTCTTCTGCTATAAAAGGCTTGGTGATGATATCATTCATACCACTCTGAATCATCATCTCTGCCTCCGACATACCGGATGCGGTAAAAGCGATAATAGGAATCGTCTTGAAATATGAATCATTCATTTCACGAATCTGCCGGGAGGATTCAAACCCATTCATCACGGGCATTTGAATGTCCATTAGCACAATGTCAAAGATTTTGCTGACGATCTGATTAATTGCTTCAACACCGTTCCGCGCGATGGAAACTTTCATTCCCCACTTTTTAAGAAGATTGCTGGCGATAAACTGGTTGAGCTCATCGTCTTCAACTAGTAAAACATTGGTTTCACAATCTTTCATATTATTTACTGTGTTGTTGGCATAGCAAAGTTGCCCACTAAGAGGAGAAGAAGAATCAGTCAATACCTGATTCCGAATAAATCAATAAATGCCTGATATCATCACTGATTCCATTACAAATACCGCGAGCAAGCAAACTTCGGCTATATTTTACTTGCCTGATATTCGCTAAAAGATGATCCATCAGGGAATCCCTGATAGGGGTGTTTAGTCTAGTGAAAAGTTATACCAGCAGTGCAGGACGTAAATAATAAGTTGATCCTAATTCCCGGTAAAGAAGTGGGCCAGTCCGATCAAAATGATAAAAACTAAAATGTTATAAAAGGCAGAAACCAATCCATCATTTTTCCTGTGGTGCTTGTAATTGATTGTTTTTAGATTCTTTATTTTAATATTTCCCTTCGATTGCACGCCTCACATTTTTAAAATCGCCAACATCTAACGCCCCAACTAATTCCATTACTTGTTGAAGTTGCGTTTTAATTGATGGATATCGACTGCCGAATTTTAAAGTGCTCATAGTTCAAATACTTTTTCCATTAACACCCATTTCTCATCAGGTCGAGCAAAGGGCAATCGTTGCTGATAAGTGTCCATCAACTGCTCCCACGCTTGTACTTTTTTATTGGCTTTATCAGATTGTGTTTTCTTTTCAAACGTAAATTCATCATTTACTTCCATCATCATAAAAAGTCGAGTATGTACCTGATAGATTTCCATGCTTACTATTCCAGCATTGCGAATACTTTCTTTTATTTCTGGCCAAACATTTTGATGGTAGTGCTTGTACTGTTCGATGAGTATCGGATCATTTTTCAAATCAAGCGCAAGACAATATCTTTTCATATTAATTATTCTTCATTACAAATACGCGATAGCCATAAAACGCGATCCAAACAAAACATAATAGAGGTAGTATAAAAGAAAAATTAACTTCAGAAACTCCGAGAATTATTGTGTCTGAATATCCGGTGCCACCAATATCCAATATCATTCCTTGAAACGTTGGCATGAGTGCACCTCCAACAATAGCCATCACTAATCCTGCAGCTCCAATTTTTGATTCGTCTTCAGTAAGACCTTCCAACGCAATTCCATAAATAGTAGGAAACATTAACGACATGCAAAAAGAAATTGCTACTAAGCAATAGAGACCAACCATACCCGTAATAAATATGGTTCCAACTGAAAACAGGATAGCCAGCACGGAAAGAATCATTAAAAGTTTTCCGGAATTAATATACTTCAATAAGAATGTACATATGAAACGCCCTACGAAAAATATAATGAAAGCCATAAACTGATAATTACCTGCTGTCTCTGCATCGATGCCAATGGCTTCAGCGTATTGATAGATATACGTCCAACACATAATTTGCGCGCCTACATAAAATACCTGTGCTAAAACTCCCTGTATATATTTCTTATGGGATAGTAAACGCTTAATAATCGTCCAGACACTTTGTGATACATCTTTATCCTTACTTTCCGGCATTTTATTCAAGGCAATCAGTACCAGAATAAAAATTACCACTAATCCCAATACAACATACGGATCTCTTATCACCATTAAATCAGCTTGGGTAATTGTTTGTTTCGCGCTATCGGATAGGGAATTGAAATCAACATCATCTGATTGAAGTTTTCGCAGCACAAATTGTTGCGCTACCAACAAGCCTCCCAACAAACCAACCGGATTAAAAGACTGCGCTAAATTTAATCGCTGCGTTGCAGTAGATTGATCGCCCATTGAAAGGATGTATGGATTGGCTGTCGTTTCTAAAAATGCAAGACCGAAAGTAAGTATGTAAAGTCCCATTAGAAAAAAACCGAATTGCCCAGTAACCGCTGCCGGATAAAAAAGTAGTGCACCTCCCGCATATAATGACAATCCAATCATGATCCCTACTTTATAAGAATACTTTCGTATAAATAATGCAGCGGGTAATGCCATGGTAAAGTAGCCTCCATAAAAAGCCATTTGCACCAATGATGCTTGAAAATTATTCAGCTCCAATACTTTCTTGAAAGCCGTAACCATTGGATCTGTAACAGCATTCGCAAATCCCCATAAGGCAAACAATGAAGTGATCAGTATAAATGGAAGTAAAACTGATTTTGAAACAAGAGATTCGTTTTTCATCTACATTATGTTACGTGATTGATCGATCTAAATGAACGTACCCTCCATCTACCACCAGCCATTGCCCTGTGGTGTGTGCACTCCGTTCTGATAAAAGAAAAACGGTCATGGCTGCGATTTCTTCGCTGGTGGTCATTCTGTTTCCAAGTGGAATCTTCGAAACAATTTGATTCAACTTTTCTTCGGGGTTATCAAAGGTATTGAGCCAACTTTTATACAACGGTGTCATCACTTCGGCAGGGATAACCGCATTCACCCGAATTCCATATGGAAGTAATTCGGTTGCCCATTCCCGTGTCAAGGCAAGTTGCGCACCTTTGCTTGCAGCATATCCCGATGTTCCGCCTTGTCCGGTTAATGCTGTTTTAGAACTGATGTTTACAATTGCGCCTTTCGTAACTTTTAAATATTCAACAGCATAATGCACAAGATCATAATAGTGCGTTAAGTTTGTAAACAACGATTTTTTAAATGCTTCAGGACTCCCATTTTCTAATCCTACTCCATCATTCGCACCAGCATTATTAACAATACCATCAATCCGACCAAACGTTGCAAACGTTTCATCTATTATTGATTTGCATACATCATCAACTCCTAATTTTTTTACAATCACTAAACATTGTCCACCGTCTGCACTAATTTTCTCCGCTAATTTCTCTGCCTCTCCTTTACTTGATCTTCCTACGATAACAGGAATCGCTCCTTCGTTAGCAAGCTCCAATGTGATTGCTTCACCGATACCTTTCGCACCTCCGGTTACAATGAATACTTTATCTGTGAGTTTTAAGTCCATTAGTTTAGGTTATAAAATTTTACAGCCGTTTTTCCCATCAATTGATCTTGCTCCGCTTGCGATAACTCTTTAATGCATTCTTGAAAAACATCCACTACCCTTTCGTAAGATCCTGCTAGCAATGAAACTGGCCAATCCGATCCAAACATTAACCGATCTACAGAAAAATTTTCTAAACAAAAATCAACATACGGTTTAATATCCTTTGTTTTCCATGAAGACCAATTCGCTTCTGTGACCATTCCTGATAATTTAATATGCACGTGGCTATAGGTACTTACCTCTTTCATGTACGCTGACCAAAGCTTAAACGATTTATTTTTAATATCGGGTTTACTTATATGGTCAATCACCAAATTCATTTTCGGTAATTTATTTATAAACATTAATACTTCAACGAGTTGTTTCTCATGCGTAAGGATATCGTATGTCAATACCTTTTTAGCAAGCAATGCAACTCCTTTTATAAATCCAGGATTACTTATAAATCCATCTGGTTCTGATTGTAATATATGTCGCGCACCTTTAAATTTTGAATATTTTTTATAATGATCAAGTCGTTGATCAACATCATCTGCTAAAAGATCTATCCAACCCACAACACCTTTAATCCACTCATGCTCCTCTGCCAATCCAAGTAAAAATTCCGTTTCATCTTCTGATTGATCTGCCTGAATAGCTACACAACCATCAATCTTATTTTCGTCAAGTAAGGGCTTTAAATCATCCGGCATAAAATCCCGTCTGATGCTGTTCATATCTTCCGTGATCCAGCCATCGCGTTCGGGATTGTACTTCCAAAAATGTTGATGTGCATCGATTGTCATGCAGACCAAGCTTTCACTTCTTGTTTAGCAGAACCCAATCCTTCAATACCTAATTCTATGACATCTCCGGCTTTAAGATAAAATGGAGGCTTCTGTCCAAAGCCAACGCCTTCCGGTGTTCCTGTTGAAATGATATCACCCGGCATTAGGCTCATAAATTGTGATAGGTAAGCAACAACATGTTGAACACTGAAAATAAAATCGTTGGTGTTTCCATCCTGCATCTTTTTTCCATTTAAAGTGAGCCAAAGTTTTAGATTATTTGGATTAACAATTTCATCTTTCGTTACTAAATAAGGACCGAGCGGTGCAAACGTATCACAACTTTTTCCCTTCACCCATTGTCCTCCTCTTTCTAATTGAAATTCACGTTCACTCACATCATTGTGCAGCACATATCCGGCAACATAATCGAGTGCTTGATCTTCAGTAATGTAATTTGCGCGTTTCCCAATAACGATTGCCAACTCTACTTCCCAATCTGTTTTAGTACTATTCTTTGGAATGACGATCGTATCGTTAGGGCCAACAATAGAAGAAGTTGCTTTAAAAAAAACGACTGGCTCCTTAGGTTCAGCCATTCCACTTTCAGCAGCATGCTTGCTATAATTTAAACCAATGCAAATAATTTTCCCGGGGCGCTTCACGGGTTCACCCAACCGAATATCGTTGCCTATTTTGGGTGCTGATGCAATCGAAAAATCGTGCTTTAGTTTTTCTATTCCATTACTCGCGAAAAAATCTTCATCATAATCATGAACGAGATTACTAACATCGTATCGAGTTCCATCAACTTCTATTCCCGGCTTCTCTTTTCCGGCCGCTCCGTATCGTATTAATTTCATTTCAAAAATTATTATTCAGTACTTTATTTTTAGCTATTCAATGTAATAAATCCACCATCGATTGGAAAATCAGTTCCTGTAATAAACGAAGCTTCATCAGAACATAAATACAAAGCGAGTGCTCCAATTTCTTCGGGCTTGCCCATTCTTCCGATGGGTTGTGTTTTTGATAAGGTATCAAACATTTCTTTTTCCTTACCGGGATAATTCTTTGCCAAAAACCCATCAACAAACGGAGTATGAACTCTGCCCGGTGAAATCGAATTGCAACGGATGGTATAATGTAAATAATCTTTTGCCACCGAGAGCGTCATTGCATGTACTGCGCCTTTGCTCATGGAATATGCAAACCGATCAGTAATGCCAACATGGGCCGCAATGGAACACAGGTTAACAATGGATCCTCCATTTTTTTTCATATACTCAACGCCTGCTTTCAAACAATTGAAAACACCCTTTACATTTACATTGTAAATTCGATCTAAATCTTCTACAGAAGTATTTTCTAAATTTCCGATGTGTGCAATGCCTGCATTGTTAATTAGAATGTCCAAAGTTTGATCACCTAATTTTTTCTTAAAAACCTCAGCTACATTTTTGGCATCCGAAACATCACACATCGCGCCCGATGCTTTACCGCCACCCGATGAAATTTCAGAAACGACACTTTCGATATTTTCTTCATTCAAATCCAGAATTAAAACCTGTGCTCCATGTTCTGCCAATGCCATTGCAATTGCTCTACCAATACCACTTCCTCCACCGGTAACGATTGCCTGCTTTCCTGTTAAATCAAATCTTGACATGCTACTATTTTTAATCATTTATAATTAAAGCGACACACCCCTTTTCCAAGGAATAAAATCATTCTGCTCAAGCTTCATTGCTTTTGTTTCTTCACCACTCGCTACACTGATCATTTTTTCAAGCAACGCTTCCCCTACTTCCTCAATAGTCTTAGCACCACTGATTACCTCACCTGCATCTACGTCAATGATGTCGTTCATTTTGTTATAAAGTTTGGTGTTGGAAGATATCTTAATAACGGGTGTGATGGGGTTTCCCGTAGGCGTGCCCAAACCTGTAGTAAACAAGATAATGTTGGCGCCAGATCCTGCAAGACCTGTAGTAGATTCTACATCATTGCCTGGAGTGCAAAGTAAGTTAAGACCCGATTTCGTTATAGGTTCAGTGTAGTCTAATATATCAACAACTGGCGATGTACCTCCTTTTTTTGCAGCACCCGCAGACTTCATTGCATCAGTGATAAGTCCATCTTTAATATTGCCTGGGGATGGGTTCATATCAAAACCCGACCCAACCGCTTTTGCACTTGCTTCATAGGCTCGCTGAATTTTTACAAATTTCTCAGCTAGTTCTTTTGTCACACACCTATCAATAATATTTTGTTCTACTCCATTAAGTTCAGGAAACTCACTTAAAATAGTAGCGCCTCCCAACGCGGCAATTAAATCAGAAGTGTGACCCACAGCAGGATTTGCAGAAATCCCTGAGAAGCCATCAGATCCTCCACACTCCAGACCTACTATCAATTTATCCAGGCTCGCTGGTTTACGTTCGATATTATTAGCAATAACCAGCTGTTCTATAGTTTGGTCGATTGCTGTTGAAATCAATTTGTCTTCTGACAGTATTTTTTGTTGTTCTAAGTACACTACTGGTTTGTTGGATGAAGGGTACAATTCCCTTTGTATATCCTGAAACCATGATTCTTGTGCATGTTGACAACCAAGACTTAATACCGTAGCTCCGGCTACGTTTGGATGATTTACGTAACCCGCAAGCAGTCGCAACAATGCTTCTGAATCGGCACGCGTGCCCCCACACCCACCGTGGTGATATAAAAATTTAATGCCATCAATATTTTTAAAAACCTTATTTAGCAAGTAGGTATTTTCAGATTCAGTTGAAGATATTTTATGCTTCACATATGCCTCGTACTTATTCGGCTTGTAGTAGCCGAGTCCTTTTGTGAGCGCTTCTTCTATGATTTTTAAGTTTCTGTTTTCGCAAAAAACCAGCGGTATAAACAGCCAATAATTTGCGGTGCCTACCTTACCATCTTCACGGTGATAGCCATTGAAGGTTCGGTTTTTCCATTTACTAACATCTGGTGATTGCCAGGTAAATTTTGCTCGGTTATCGAGTGAAATGGATTCAGCGAAATGTGTGACGTTGTGAATCGTAATTGGAGTTCCTGATTTCAGATTCGTGTTAGCTGTACCAACTGGCACACCATACATCATTATTTTCTCACCCTGTTTTAAATCTTGAATCAAAAACTTATGCTTTTGATTCACTTTGACTGGAAGCGTTATGCTTAGCCCATTGTACTGGATTTCGCCAGGTTCCAAATCCGTTAATGCCACCAGTACATTATCCGCCTCATCAACTTTCAAAACTTCTGCCGCGCTCATTTCATTATTCATCTTTAACACATAGATAATCCTAAATAGACAGCTATTAAAATAACGAGCGTTAAATCTTGATACGCACAGGTATTTCGAAACATGGTGAGGCCGTTTTAAATGAAAAAGTAATTATTAATCCTGAATTAATATTAAGGGATTCCAAAAAAAGGAACAAATAAAATGAGAACTCGATTATACTTTAATACCAACTGAAAATAAAAGTTTTATGTGCTACCTTCAGTAATGCAAATGTTTTAAACCGCTGAAGCCTTTTTTTATGTTTGGATTGTAATCCTGATGTTAGGTCCATTTTCCCCATTTATAAAAAACTAGCACCGAGTACTAAACTAAACCACTATCGACTGGAAGTCGATAGGTTGTAAAAAGAATGAAATTCTTATTCCAGAATAATCGTATCACTCTCTATATTACCCGGCTTACGGTGATGCTCAAGATATTCATTCACCATTTCATCGGTTATATTGCCAGTACTCCAAACTCCGTAACCAATAGCCCAAAAATGTCTGCCCCAATAGCGTTTAGAAAGTTCCGGAGATTCCTCCTCCAATCTGCGAGAGGTTCTTCCCTTCAGTTTACTCACAAAGTAAA
>JBBRFY010000183.1:0-9299 GCA_038241205.1 Cytophagales bacterium | reverse complement strand
AGCCAACTATGCCGGTACTAGTTTCGCTACTTTAGACAAATGGAAAACAAAAAAATTCAACTATGGTAGCAACAAGGTTACTCTATTTGCTGATAAAACACAGGTAGGTTCATTAGGTGCTGTTGGTTTTGATGATGAAGGTGTAAAGACGAAGAAGTGGGACTTAGTAAAAGATGGTGTGCTTGTAAATTATCAGGCCATCCGAGATCAGGTTCATATTCTTGGTGAAAATGAATCGCAAGGATGTTGCTACGCTGATAATTGGAGCAGTGTTCAGTTTCAACGCATGGCGAATGTATCGCTGGCGCCAGGCAAAGAACAACTAACGCCAGATCAAATGGTGGCCGGTGTTGAGAAAGGTATTTACATCGTAAAAGATTCTTCTTACTCAATCGATCAACAGCGATACAATTTTCAATTTGGTGGCGTACTCTTTTTCGAAATTAAAAACGGAAAAATTGCAGGCATGCTGAAAGATGTAGCGTATCAATCGAACACCCAGGAATTCTGGAATTCGTGTACACAAGTTTGTGACGACCGTGACTATCGCTTAAACGGATCCTTCTTCGATGGAAAAGGACAGCCCGGACAAGTAAGCGCGGTTTCCCACGGTTCATCTACTGCACGTTTCAATGGCGTGAATGTAATTAACACTGAACGCACAATTTAATAGTTAAACGTTAATCGTAATACATCAGGTTAACCAATTAACGGATAGCAATTAACGTTTTACACAAAACTCCAAATCATAAATCTCAAATCGCAATAATCATGGCAATATTTTCAAAAGAAGAAGCTAAAAAAATACTGGATAAAGTCATGGGCTTATCCAAAGCAGAAGGCTGCGAAGCAAACTTAAATGGTTCTGTAGGTGGCAACATTCGTTACGCCCGTAACAGCGTTTCTACTGCTGGCGAGAATAGTGATACAACACTTGTTGTACAGTCTAACTTTGGTAAGAAGGTGGGTACGGCAACCATCAATGAATTTGATGATGCGTCTATTGAAAAGGTTGTAAGGCGCGCTGAAGAGCTCGCTAAACTTGCGCCTGAAAATCCGGAGTTCATGGGGCCACTTGAGCAACAGACGTATGGCGAATCGAAAACCTATTCAGAATCGACCGCTAAAATTACACCTGAATATCGCGCGCAAGCGGCAGCAAACAGCATCAACCCTGCCGCTGCTAAAGATGTAACGGCTGCTGGATTTTTGGAAGACACCAACAACTTCGCATCCATGCGCAACAGCAAAGGATTGTTTGCCTATAACAAATCCACCAATGTCGACTTCACCGTAACCATGCGTTCCAATGATGGTACGGGTTCAGGCTGGGTAACACGCGATTTCAATGACGTAAGCAAACTTGACACATCAGAAGCATCTAAAATTGCAATTGATAAAGCCTTGCAATCACGCAATGCAAAAGCAATTGAGCCGGGTAAGTACACAGTAATATTAGAACCTGCAGCGTCAGGAGAATTATTACAAAATATGTTCTTCAACATGGGCGCTCGCCAGGCAGATGAAGGAAGAAGTTTTCTTGCGAACAAGGGCGGAGGAACAAAATTGGGAGAGAAAATAGTGGATGAACGTGTCAATATTTTTACTGATCCGTTCAACGCAGAAGCACCGGCATCTCCTTGGACTCAAGATGGGCAAGCCCGTAAGCGCCTGGATATTTTAAAAGGCGGTGTTATTAAAAATCTTTTCTACGATCGGTACTGGGCATCGCAGAAGAATGTTGAACCTGTTCCATTTCCAGGCAACACAATTATGGAAGGTGGAAATGCATCACTAGAAGATCTTATAAAAGATACTAAGAAAGGCGTTTTTGTTACGCGCTTCTGGTACATACGCAGTGTTGATCCGCAAACATTATTATACACCGGCTTAACGCGAGATGCTACCTTCTTTATCGAAAACGGAAAGATCAAACACCCCATCAAAAACTTTCGCTTCAATGAAAGTCCGATCATTATGCTTAACAATTTGGAAGTATTAGGTAAGCAAGTTCGCGTGAACGGAAATTTAATACCGTACATGAAAATCCGTGACTTTACCTTTACCAGTTTGTCTGACGCAGTTTAAAATAGAGAAGAAAACGATTGAATTGCATTGTTTCATTTAAAAAATCCCCGGCTTAGGTCGGGGATTTTTTATTCAATAATTTCGAACTGAAAATGAAAGGTAGGTATTGATACTTTGAGCTGGAAATTAAGAACAGACCGCAAAGAGCGCGGAGGTTCGCAGAGGACTTAGCATAAGTTAAAAGCTTTATCTTATCATTCTGAGGATACAATTTGAACTGCAAGATGTCTTTCACTCTGCGTTTCTCTGCGTCCTCTGGGGTAAAAAAAGGCAAACTCTATAGCGCTTAATCAATATGTATTTTAGTGAAGAAACCCTTTCGGGATGGGGAAACATTCCTGCATCCACTAGTAACGTTGCATATCCTCGTAATGCAAAAGATATTCAAACAACAAATGGAACGGATAAACTTTTACCAAGAGGTTTAGGTAGAAGCTATGCTGATCAGGCAACCAATACCCAACATCGTGTTTTAAAAACGCAGCACATGAATCACTTTCTTGCATTTAATGATGCGACAGGAATTTTAAAATGCGAAGCCGGTGTAAGTCTGGAAGAGATTATTGAATACCTCGCGCCTCGTGGTTGGTTCCCAATGATAACCCCAGGAACAAAATACATTACTATTGGTGGTGCCATTGCCAATGATGTTCACGGAAAAGCACATCATGCCGATGGATCGTTTGTAAACTGTACCTTATCATTTACAATCATGTTGGCCGATGGAAGAATTCTGAAAGCCAGTCGTGAAGAGAACAGCGATTTATTTTGGGCGAACTTCGGAGGGTTAGGATTGTTGGGAACCATACTCACGGCTACCATTCAACTTCGTAAAATTGAAACTACGTACTTCACTCAAAAAGCATTTGCAGCAAAAAACTTAGATGAGATGTTAGATGCCATTGAAGAAAGTGAAAAGAATTTTACTTCTTCGGTAGCATGGTTAGATTCAATGGCAAGAGGGAAAAATCTTGGACGCGGGGTTTTAACGATGGGAAATCATGCAACATTATCAGAACTTCCCGCCAACTTAAAATCGAATCCATTAAAAATAGGTAAGAAGCCAAAACTCAGTGTTCCTTTTTACCTGCCAAGCTTTACGTTAAATAAACTTACTGTAAAAATATTAAACACAGCATTGTATATCATGCAGAAGAATGGTAAAGCCTTTGCGCATTACGACAATTTCTTTTATCCGCTCGATATGATTAACAACTGGAATAAGGGCTACGGAAAAAAAGGATTTATTCAATATCAATTTGTCTTGCCTGAAAAAGATGGAAGAGAAAATATTCGAAAAATTCTGACAGAGATCACAAAAAGTGATTGTGTTCCGTTCTTAAATGTGTTGAAAAAATTTGGAGACGGACAAGGTATTTTATCCTTTCCATCAAAGGGATATACCTTTGCCATTGACTTTCCAATTACTGATCAATTGAAACCCTTCACTAAAAAATTAGATGAGATGGTTTTGGGCATGGGCGGAAGAATCTATTTGGGCAAAGATGCTTATCTAGATGAAGCAACGTTCAAAGCTATGTACCCGCAACACAAAGAATGGCTCGACATTAAAAGAAAATATGATCCAACCAATCGGTACTCTTCTGATTTAGCGAGGAGAATTGGTTTGGAATTATGTTAATTGTTAATTGTTGTTGGTTGTTCGGGTTCCAAATTCGTGCATTCGTGGCTAACCTGTTTTTTGCCTAAGTTGCACCGAAAGAATCAAAGTCCTCATTCAATCATTCCAAATCATAGCAATGAATTTCCTTGCTCACATTTACCTATCGGGAAGTAATCCAAAAATAATGGTAGGTAATTTTATTGGTGATTTTGTGAAAGGAGGAAATCTCAGCGAACAATTTGGATCCGAAATAGTAAAAGGTATTGAACTCCATCGAGAGATTGATTCGTTTACCGATACACATCCAATCGTTCGAGAAAGCAAAAAAAAACTACAACCAAAATACCATCACTATGCTCCCGTAATTGTTGATGTGTTTTACGATTATTTTCTCGCGAAGTACTGGACAAATTATCATCCCGATTCGCTTGCTGATTTTGCTGCTCAAACCTATCAAATTATTTTGGATCATGATGCTGTTTTGCCCGCTGAAGTAAAACGCCTTATGCCGTATATGATGAAAGGTAATTGGCTCGTAAACTATTCAACGCTCGAAGGTATTCAACAAGCACTTACCGGCATGAGCAGGAGAACAAAATTCGATTCGAAGATGAACGAATCTGTTGTTGAGCTGAAAGAATATCATGATGATTTCAAAAAAGAATTTGAAGCGTTCTTTCCTGAATTAACATTGCATGCAGAGAATTTTATACGGTAAGCGTAATCGCCACAGGACAATGATCTGATCCGTGATATTCATTATAGATCATCGAGTCTTTCACTTTACCAATCAAAGGATTAGAAACTAAGAAGTAATCAATGCGCCAGCCCGCGTTTGTTGCACGAGCATTGAATACATAATTCCAATAACTGTATTTTACTTCTTGCGGATAGAAATGCCGGAAGGTATCTACAAAACCAGATTCCAGTAATCTTGTAAAGCCATCTATTTCGCGTTGCGTATAACCAGATGACTTATTGTAATTTTCTTTTGGTCGTGCAAGATCAATGGGTTGATGCGCCACATTTAAATCACCACAAACAATTACCGGTTTTCTACGCGCCAATAAACGAAGGTATTCCGTAAACTCTTTATCCCATTCCGCTCGATAATCCAATCGCGCAAGTGCTGCACCCGAATTGGGAGTATATCCTGTCACTAAAAAGTAAGCAGCGAATTCTGCTGTAATTACACGCCCTTCTTGGTCGTGTAATTCAATTCCCATATCGTACGTAACATCCAACGGTTCTACCTTTGTTAAAATGGCCGTACCGGAATATCCTTTTCTTGCCTTCGATGAGTTAACGTAAATTTTATAATCGGTTAAAGGTGCCAATGCTATTTTCACTTCCGCTAGCGCTGCCTTCGTTTCTTGTAAACAAAGAACATCTGGATTCATGGCTTTTACATTTTCTAGAAATTCCTTTTTAACGATAGCGCGAATACCGTTTACATTCCAATTTACGAAGTGAAGAGACATACGCGTTAGAGGTTAGACATTAGATGCTAGACATTAGATACTAGACTTTAGCTTCTGAAGCGAAAGTTAATGGTTAATTGTGAATCGTTATCCGTTAATGGCGATCGTTATCCGTTAATCGTTAATGGTCTTGAAACTGAGAGTTCGTGCACTCCAATAAGGTAATCATTAAAGTTTAACACAATACTCTTCAGATACTGACGACCACACCCAAACCCCACACTCACGATTAACGGATAACAATTAACAGATAACGGAACGGTTCCTCCCAATAAAAAAGTCTCACCAAGGGCGAGACTTTTTAATATTTCAAAAGCATATACTTAAGCCTTTTTCGCAGCGTTCGCTGTGAACTCTTCTTTTATCGCTTCGATGTCGATGTTTTTTATTACGGGCTTGAAGTTTTGAATTTTCAAGTCGGTGCGCCTGCGTGAAGATTTTGCTTTATCCTTGCGGCCTTTTCTCTTGAGTCTAGTTACTGGCATGATGCTTTAATGTTAAAAGGAGCGCAAAAATAACGCTTTATTGCTATCTGGCAAATGCTTCGCGCAAAAATCCTTTAAAACTCTCCAAAATTAACACAAACCCACACGGCAGATTAGCACATCTACCCTTCTGCACATTAAATTGCCCGCGATTATGGATAAACCGACATTACCTAAAGGAACCCGCGATTTCGGCCCGGCTGTTATGGCCAAGCGCCAGTTTATATTCAATACAATTCGAAAAGTTTTTCAAAAGTTTGGATTTCAGCCTTTGGAAACCCCTTCAATGGAAAATCTTTCCACCCTTACGGGAAAATATGGAGATGAAGGTGATCAACTTTTATTTAAGATTCTTAATTCCGGTGATTACCTTAAGGATGTCGATGCTGAAAAGCTTGAAAGCCGAAACTCAAAACTTCTTACGTCAGATATTTCCGAAAAAGGTCTTCGCTACGATCTCACCGTTCCTTTCGCACGATATGTTGTGATGAACCGAGGCGAAATCAGCTTTCCATTTAAGCGTTATCAGATTCAACCGGTATGGCGAGCCGACAGACCTCAAAAAGGAAGGTATCGCGAATTTTATCAGTGCGATGCTGATGTTGTGGGCACGGATTCATTGATCTGCGAAGCCGAAATCATTCTGATGATCAAAGATGTATTTAAAGGTTTAGGTATTTCAGATTACTCGATCAAACTGAATCATCGTGGTGTTCTTTCTGGTTTAGCAGAACTCATTGGAGCAAAGGGAAATGAAACATCATTATTTGTTGGCATTGATAAGCTCGATAAAATCGGAGAAGAAAAAGTAAAAGAAGAATTGCGTTTAAAAGGTTTTGATGAAAATGGATTAACACTCCTTTTCGAAATTTTAAACTTCAATGGATCAACTGGACAAAAAATAGAATTCTTAACCAAGAAGTTTTCAGCATCAGCAAATGTTCTAAAGGGAATTGATGATCTAAAAAAAGTATTGGATTTATTGAAGAGCTATGCATCGAATGATGATCACGTAGTATTTGATATTCCTCTTGCACGTGGTTTAAGTTATTACACTGGTTGCATTTTTGAAGTGAAGATCAACAATGTATCAATAGGTAGTGTTAGTGGCGGTGGTCGATACGATAATCTTACTCAAGCCTTTGGTGATAAAGAAAATTTATCGGGAGTAGGTTTTTCATTTGGGGTTGATCGCTTGTATGATGCAATGGAAGAACTCAAGATTTTTCCGAAAGACACACAGGCATCGTCAAAGGTATTGATCTGTCATTTTGATGAGCCCAGTCAGCATTATGGGCTTGGTATTTTAACAGCACTTCGCAATGCCGGAATTTCATCTGAGATTTATCCAGATCAATCCAAAATCAAAAAACAATTGGATTATGCTAACAAGAAGATGATTCCCTTTACATTGGTCATCGGTTCTGAAGAAGTTGAAAGTGGAATGTTAGCATTCAAAGACATGGAGAAAGGTGAACAGGAAAAGCTTTCAGTAGATCAAATCATTTCCAAACTTATATAGTTGATTAAATTTGAGCGTCATTGCGAGGCACGAAGCAATCTCCAGACTATGAAGTACACGATAACTAACCCTGCTTTTTCTTTCGCACTTTGTAGTGATGAGATTGCTTCGTCAGCATGTCACCCGCTTCGCGTGACGTTTTCTCGCAATGACGAACTTATTGGAGTTTTGGAAATTATAGTAATCAGCCCATTCATTCAATCATAGTAATGAGCATTCACTCCATTTCAAATGCGCAACTTACCCTTCACGATCTTTCATCGATCATGAACGATGCAGTGTCCATTCAACTTTCAGAATCCGCAAAGAATAAAATAATTCGGTGCCGCGAATACCTTGATCAAAAAATAGCCAACTCAAGTCAATCGATTTATGGAATCAATACGGGTTTTGGTTCACTCTACAATAGAAACATTTCCAAAGATCAACTCGAAAAACTTCAGGAGAATTTAGTGAAGTCGCATGCGTGCGGAACAGGCTCCGAAGTACCAAGTGATTTAGTGAAGCTGATGCTCTTTCTAAAAGTTCAATCACTTTCATATGGATACTCCGGTGTTCAACTTATTACGGTAGAACGCTTGGTTGATATGTTCAATGAAAATGTTCTGCCTCGTGTTTTTGAAATGGGATCATTGGGCGCTTCAGGCGACCTTGCTCCTCTTGCACATTTAACATTACCGCTTATAGGATTAGGAGAAGTGCATCATCAGAAAAAAATAGTAAGCGGAAAAGAAATAAATGGTGCACTCGGTTGGCAGCCCATTCATCTTCAAGCAAAAGAAGGATTAGCGTTACTAAACGGGACACAGTTTATGTGTGCCTATGGAATCTGGAGTTCACAACATGCTCAACGATTACTAACACTTGCCAATATTATTGGAGCGCTTTCGCTTGATGCTTTTGACGGACGCATTGAACCATTCCTACCTTCAGTACACGCTATTCGTCCACAAAAAGGACAAGGTGAAGTGGCGAAGAAAATCAAATCGCTTTTAGAAGGAAGTGTCTTTATTAGCCAATCAAAGAAACACGTTCAGGATCCGTATTCATTTCGATGCATTCCTCAAGTGCATGGTGCAAGTTTAGATGCTATCGAATATGTAAGCAATGTATTTTTAATCGAAGCCAATAGCGTAACCGATAATCCAAATATATTTCCTGAAGAGGATGTCATTATCTCTGCAGGTAATTTTCACGGCCAACCCCTCGCGCTTGCGTTTGATTTCCTAAGCATTGCATTATCGGAACTTGGTAATATATCAGAACGCAGAACCTACCAACTTATATCGGGTGTTCGCGATTTACCGAATTACCTTGTGGCCAATCCGGGTATAAACTCGGGCTTGATGATTCCACAATATACAGCCGCTTCAATAGTGAGTCAGAATAAACAACTTTGTACTCCTGCTTCTGTTGATTCTATTGTTTCGTCTAACGGACAAGAAGACCATGTAAGCATGGGTGCCAACGCTGCAACAAAAGCGTATCGTATTGTGAACAATCTTTATTCTATTTTAGCGATCGAGTTGATCACAGCAGCACAAGCCCTTACGTTCAGACGACCCTTAAAGACTTCACCGTATTTGGAAAAACTGATACATACTTTTCGCGATGTCGTTCCGTTTATTGAAGATGATCGTGTATTGCATCTCGACATTAAAAACGCAGAACAGTTTTTAAAAAAACTTGAGTTGCCCCAATGAAGAAATTAAGCATCATCGTTATTCTCTTACTTTCCATCTCGCAATTAAAAGCGCAGTATACCAGTTTGCCCGCTGCACGGTTTTCTGTAGTTGAGAAAAATGGATGTGCTCCTTTTACCGTAACCATCACTGCACCAGAATGTGATGGCTCTATTTCGTGTACTGCGATTTATGGAGATGGCGTTCTACAAGGATTTGAAAATGGTATCACTCCTCCACATATTTATAACACTGCAGGCAATTTTACATTGCAAATTGTATTCGGAACATCCGGCACGGAATCTTTAGCACTGCAAGTGTTTCCAAACATTCAACCAACATTTGAATTGTATGCCTGTACTGGACGAAAAGTCTCTGTAAAGATCCCAGATACAAATTACGATCAGTACATTATTG
>JBBRFY010000182.1:0-9479 GCA_038241205.1 Cytophagales bacterium | reverse complement strand
GGAACCATTAGGAGAGACGGAGATTCAAACTTTGCTCCTGGAAGCAAATTTGGAACATTTCCTTCTGCAGGTCTTGGATGGGTTATAAGCGAGGAAAATTTTATGTCGGGAGTGGCGCCCGTGTCCGAATTAAAACTTCGTGCAAGTTATGGTGCAATGGGCTTATCTAGTGGAAACATAGGCGCTTACCCTTGGCAGTCGGTAATAAACAGCAGCAATACGCAGGCGGTCATAGGTGGCCAATTGGTAGGCGGGAGTTCTTACAACAAGCTTCCCAATACACAATTGAAGTGGGAAGTTACAAAAATGGCAAACATTGGAGTGGATGTTGGATTGTTCCAAAACAAACTGTCGTTTTCTGCTGAATATTACGAAAGGGTAACAGAAGACTTAATTCTTGGAGTGACTGCTCCAATATCTTCAGGGGTATCCGCTCAAACACCCACCAACATCGGGAAAATGACCAACAATGGTTTCGATTTTTCAGGAACCTATAGATCAACCGCGAAAGAACTGAAGTGGAATGTAACAGGTAACTTTTCTTCTGTATCCAATACTGTAAACAAACTTGAAACGCCAACTGCCTTTTATGAAAATGGTGCAAATGGTGATTTCGGTGGGACAAACATTACTAGGACAGAAGCTGGACATGCTGTACAATCTTTCTACGGATGGGTTACAGATGGTATTTATCAAAATGTGGGTGAGATAATAGGACAGGATGGGAAACCACTAGGAGCGGTTCAAAACTTACCAATAAATGCAACAGATGGTACTGTTGATATGGGTAAATATGATGATCCACTAAATATTGGAAAATATACAAGACCAGGAGATATTCGTTTTAAGGATTTGGATAATAATGGCACAATCGATCCCGATGATCGCACATACCTGGGAAGTTTTCTGCCTAAGTTTACCTATGGTTTAAACATCTCTGCTAATTACAAGGGCTTTGACTTTACTGCATTCTTTCAAGGCGTGCAAGGCAATACGATATTCAACGGTACAAAGGTAATTGGCCAAGGAATGCTTCGTTTGTTTAATTCTACCACAGACGTGTTAAATGCATGGACACCAACGAATACAAATACAGACGTGCCTCGTGCGGTAAACTCAGATCCAAATGGTAACTCCCGGACTTCTGACCGATTTTTAGAGGATGGTTCTTACTTAAGATTAAAGAATCTTACAGTTGGTTATGCTGTTCCTAAAAACATGTTGGCAGGTATCTCCTCGAATACCATTACCAATTTAAGGGTTTATGTATCGTCACAGAATTTATTCACCATTACAAAGTATACTGGCTACGATCCTGAGATTGGTTCACGCGGAGCTCAACTTACTCAGGGTATTGATTATGGGCAGTTTCCACAAGCTAGAACATTTATCTTTGGAGTTCAGTTAGGATTTTAATCATTCAAAAAAGGAAAAAACAGTATGAAAAATAAAATATTCAAAATCGGTCTACTTGCTTCAATGCTTTTGGGTGCATGTAGTGAGAGTTTGCTTGACAAAGTGAATCCAAATGGAGGAACTCCAGAATCGTACTACGGTACTGAGGACGAGTTGATAAAGGGAGTAAATGCTATCTATGCAGCTGTTCAAAGTAATAGTTTGGTAGCGCGCGAGTGGTTCTTTTTGCATGACCTTCGTTCGGACGATGCTGCCAGTGGAGGCGGTCAATTAGAGGGGCAACGTGCGGCAGTGTTGAACGGAGCTAACGATCCGGCAAACTCGGTATCTGGTGCTGTTTGGCAGGGCTATTTTATAGTTGTGCACCGTGCGAACTCAGTAATTGGAGGGTCTGCTAACACTCTTAATATTGATGAAGCGGTAAAAACCCGCATTGTTGCAGAGGCAAGATTTTTAAGAGCCTATGCATATGCTGATTTGCTGGCACTATGGGGAGGTGTTCCACTTTATACGGAAACCGTGACTAGTCCACTTGGTGGCAAACCAAGATCTACTGTAGATGAGGTGAATCAATTTTTAATCGATGAACTTACTGCAATTCAAGCAGATTTGCCTCTTTCATACCCTAGCAGTGATTTAGGTCGTGTTACAAAAGGAGCTTCACAGGCACTTTTGGCGAGAGTCTATATGTCAGCTAATGATTATGCTAACGCTAAAATTGAATTGAATAAGATAGTTAGTTCTGCTCAATACTCCCTTGTTAATGCGTACGTAGATAATTTTAAAGAAGAGACAGGCTTTAATACTGAATCTATTTTTGAAATTGGTTTTTTTAACTCCGATGTTAACTGGACAGGCGATGGAGATATTCCGTCATGGGGTGGTGTTTTGGAAGGGAATACCCGCACACAGGAATACTCATCAGTGGGGTGGAGAAACGTAATTCCTTCTGATGCATTATTGGCAGATTACGAATCAACGTTTAAAGGTGATGCGAAGACTGATCCTCGTTTTGCGGTATCGTTTATTCGACATGGCGATCCGACAGCAAGTGGAACATTAGATACTGCTACGGTTCAAGGAAATAAGTCCAATTTTGAAGGTACCAAACAAAAGATAAGCTGGAGAAAATATACTTCTATATATAAATCAACAGCAACTTATTATACGGGCCCTATGGACATGCGAATTATTCGTTATGCAGAAGTGTTGCTTAATTTAGCCGAGTGTGAAAATGAACTTGGAAATAGTGCTGCAGCGATTACACTTTTGAATCAAGTTCGCAGCAGAGCAAGTGTGGCTATGCCGGCCTATCCTACAGCAGCCTATCCAGCTAACAGCAAGGCAGAAGTTTTTAAAGCGATTGTTCACGAAAGACGGGTTGAATTGGGCGGAGAACAAATTCGAAACAAAGATATTTTGCGCTGGAGAAAACAAGGAAAGTTAACTACTGACCCAATCAGTTATTTTCAAGCAAATAAATTTGAGTTCTTGCCAATTCCGAATACTGAATTAGCAACAAATCCTAATATTACTCAGGCAGATCAAAACCCTGGCTATTAAGATTGTAATATAATAATTTGGTTTGTTCATTATTAACTCAAGAGCACTGGTTTAAGCCAGTGCTCTTGTTATTATAATCCATGCTACACTTTATGAAAATCAGGTTTCTCCCAGCTTTTTGTCTGGTTATCATCACGATCTTATGCTTTCGTTGTTCGAAGCCCAATGCGCCAGTCTTCGATCTGCTGAACGCAAACCACACCCATGTTGATTTTGAGAACACTATTACGGAGAGTGACTCTTTTAATGTATTGAAATTTGAATATATCTACAATGGAGGAGGAGTAGGCATAGGCGATTTTAATAATGATAGTTTACCTGATCTGTATTTTGCGGGTAACATGGTGTCGTCTAAAATGTATCTCAATACGGGAGATCTTCAATTTCTTGATGTAACGGAAGTGGCTAAAGTATCTACTAAATCCTGGTGCACAGGTGTTGCCGTTCACGACTTTGATCAAGACGGTTGGATGGATATTTATGTTAGTACCGTTAATCCGGATGAGCATAAGACAAGTGCTAACCTGCTGTTTATGAATAAGGGGTTAAATGAAAAAGGTGTTCCCGTTTTTGAAGAATCAGCAGCGTCAGCAGGCCTTTCTGCGAATGCCTATTCAACCCAGGCAACTTTTCTGGATTACGATTTGGATGGAGACCTCGATATGTATCTCGTTACGAATTCACTGGAGGAGTATCCAAAGAATAACCCGGTAGGTCAAAATGATAAAGGAGAAGGAAAGAGTCAGGACAAATTTTATAGAAACGATAGTGATTCACTTTCCATCCATTTTACAGATGTTTCCAAAGATGCGGGCATACTTACAGAAGGCTGGGGACTTGGAGTAACGGTAAGTGATATTAATCTTGACGGTTACCCCGATATTTATGTAACCAATGATTTTATTTCGAACGATCATCTTTACATTAACAATCAAGATGGAACGTTTACCAATCAGATAAAGAACTTTTTCAATCACACCGAGTTCAATGGAATGGGAATAGATGTGGCGGATATCAACAACGATGGATTGAATGATATATTGGCTGTCGATATGATGCCCGATGACAACCTAAGGCAAAAGACGATGTTCTCAAATACAGGCTATTCAAAATTTCAACTGAATCACAAGCAAAAATATCTAACGCAATATGTGCGTAATGTATTACAGCTTAACAATGGTAATAATACATTTAGCGATATCGGATACCTCAGTGGAATTTCCGCTACAGATTGGAGTTGGAGTGCACTTATTGCCGATTTTGATAACGATGGTTGGAGGGATATTTTGATTACCAATGGATATAAAAAGGATATTACTGATTTAGATTTTGTTACCTACATGAAGGAGAGCACAACTTTTGGAACTGCGGAAGATAAGTATAAAAGCGTGATGAAGGAGGTTAACAAGTTAAACGGTGTGAACAAAAACAACCTGATCTTTAAAAACAATGGTGATTTAACATTCGGCAATAAAAGTAATGAATGGGGCTTAACACAATCTTCTTATTCAAATGGTGCAGCATATGCAGATTTGGATCGCGATGGTGATCTTGATTTGGTTATGAATAACATTGATGCACCTGCGTTTATTTACCGCAATAATACCCGCGAGAAGAATCCATTGTCAAATTATCTGGATCTCGAATTAATAGGAGAGAATAAAAATAAATCTTCTATTGGTGCAAAGGTTTGGTTATACTCTAATGGAAAAATGTTGTTTGCAGAGTTGGCAACACAAAGAGGATTCAAATCAACTGTAGACCACATTGTCCATTTCGGATTGGGCTCTGAAAATAAAATTGACTCACTAAAAATTGTTTGGCCATCAGGAAAATGGCAGTTACTGAAAGCTCCATCAATCAATCAACAATTAAGTCTTAATGTGGGTGATGCTTATGAAAAGAATGAGTCGTCAATAATTAAACGCTCACCCCATTTTTCACCAGTCGCCAACCAATACGGTCTTACATACAAACATTCTGAAGAGGATTTTGTTGACTTTAAACAGAGCCAGCCACTTCTTTTGCATAAATTCTCTCAGTCAGGCCCACCCATAACAGTGGGAGATATTAATGGAGATGGGTTACAGGATATTCTTATTGGAGGGTCATCAAATCAAGGCGTAACACTTTTTAGGCAAAAAAATAATAACACTTTTCAAAAATCCACTTTGCCTGTAAAACGAGAAGAAGATGTTGGTGTTTTGCTTTTTGATGCAGATGGGGATAGTGACCTTGATCTCTTTTGTGTTAGTGGCAGTTCTGAATTTGATACTGATTTGAGTATGCTTAAACACCGAGTGTATGTAAACGATGGCAACGGGAATTTTAGCCTGGATAATTCGGCTCTTCCAAAGGAAGTAAGCAGCGCGGGTAGTTGTGTAGTCTCGTGTGACTATGATAAGGATGGGGATTTAGATTTGTTTGTAGGCGGTCGCGTTCGCCCTAACCATTATCCAGAAACCCCGGAAAGCTTTCTTCTCCGAAATGAAAGTACTAAATCAAAAATTAACTTTTCTTCAGTAGCGCTTCATGATCTTAAATTTTCAGGCATGATTACAGGAGCTTGTTGGGTTGATTTTGATAATGATCAATGGATGGATTTGGTTGTTGTTGGTGAATGGATGCCTGTAACTTTTTTTAAGAATGAAAGAGGTACTCTGAAAAAACTATCGGACACTAGAAAATTACCCAATCAAGTTGGATGGTGGAGAAATATAAAATCTGCTGACTTTGACAATGATGGCGACATGGATTTCATTGTTGGAAATCTGGGCTTGAATTCCATTTACAAAGCTTCTAGCGAGGAACCTGTAAGTTTGTACGCTAAAGATTTTGATGGTAATGGTTCTGTTGATCCGATTATGAGTCGATATATTCTAGGCAAGGAATATCCGATTCATCCACGCGAAACAATGACCGAACAGATTGTTAGCCTGAGAAGGGTGTTGACTTCGTATGCAAAGTATGGAGAGTCATCATTAGAAGATTTGCTATCATCGGAACAATTGAAAGGTGCACAAGTTTTTCACTGTGATCATCTCGCTTCTTCCTATATAGAAAATTTAGGCAATGGAAATTTTAAATTAAAAGCGCTTCCTATCGCTAACCAAACATCACCCATGAATGATTTCTTAATCGAAGATATTGATCAAGATGGAAACCAGGATATCTTGGTTGTTCAGAATGACTTCTCCTTCGAGCCGCTTGCAGGTTGGTATGATGCTGGTATAGGTTTAGTACTGAAAGGCGATGGAAAAGGTAACTTTGCAAACGTACCCGTAAGGCAATCCAACTTTTATATTCGTGGCGATGCAAAAACAATATCAAAAATAGAAACTGGAAATAAAGATAAATTGTATTTGATTTCTCAAAACCAAGATAGCCTTATTGTTTTAAGGCGAAACGACTAAAATAAGACTGAAGCGATGTTGACCCTTTTGTATCGCACTCAGATAATGATTTTTCACGTCTGCATTTTCACCTTCTACATATTCTTCCCTTAAAAAGCCTGTAGTGTATGTAAATGCGCATGATATTGGATGAATAGGCTTTTATAAATCTGCAAGAAAGTGGATCTTTATATTGAAAACCTTGCAGATTTTTTATGCTCGCCAAACCAATATCTAACTCCCAACTTAGCTTTTATAGCACCTTCGAAGAACAGCTTAGCCACCGACACCCGCTTTACATTTTAGCGAAGCAAATCAACTGGCAAGTTTTTGAACAATCCTTTGCTGTTCTCTATTCGGAAGAAGGACGTCCAGCCAAGCCGATACGATTGATGGTATCGTTGTTAATGTTAAAGCATATTCGTAACCTGAGTGATGAGAGTGTGGTAGAGCAATGGTTCGAAAATATCTACTACCAATATTTTAGTGGTGAAAGAACCTATGCCTGCGGCATGCCTTGTGAAGCCAGCGAGCTTGTTCATTTTAGAAACCGTATTGGAGCGACTGGCATCGAATTAATTTTCAAGGAGAGTATCCGTGTCAATGGCAAGGATGGAGGAGAACAGGAAGCGACTACTGACACCACTGTACAGGAAAAGAATATTACCTATCCGACCGATAATAAATTACATCGTAAGATCATTAAGAAATGTGTTGCCATTGCCAAGAAAGAAAACATTGAATTGCGACAAAGTTATACGCGGACGACAAAAAAATTATTACTGGAACAACGTTTTAGAAACCATCCTAAGAATAAAGGCAGAGTAAAGAAAGCAGATCGTAAAATAAAAACAATTGCCGGAAGACTAGTCCGCGACTTAGAGCGCAACTGCTTCGGGTCAATGGATGACAAAAAAGAATATTGGAATATTATTGTGCTACATAACTTCATTTGTTTCCGATAACTTTAGTCTCAACATTTTGAAAGCAAAAATCCTAGTATGCATCGATCTGCAGGATTTGTTTTTTCAAATTATCGGCCTGGGCATGTATGGAAATAGCACCCTTTTGTCCATTAGCTTTAATGATCAGCTGGCACGCCCCCTCACTGGCGCTGATATTTTTTGATTTAAAGATAAAGTGTTGACTAAGATTGCCGTTATCAACTGCAAGTATTTCTGCAGGCCCATCAACTTTAAAACTAACCAAATGAGTAGCGTATGGAAATTTTATCCCTTCGGAGTCCGCAATGGTAACGTTAATAATAGCGATTTCTCTGTCTGAAGCAGAAATGGTTTTGTCTTTAGTTTCGAGTAAGATTTGTGAAGGTTCTTTTGCAGTCCTTAGTTCATGTGTGGTCATTTCATTATTACTATTTTTTGCAATAGCTTTTACAACGCCTTTTCTAAAGGGAACTTTCCATCTAATTACCCGATCAGAGAAATCCTGAAGCTTTTTCTCTCCGAGCAATTCGTTGTTTAAGAAAAGTTGAACAGTTTCACAATTAGTAAATGTAAGCACGGTGATTGAATCTTTTTCCGTCAGAGGGAAATTCCAATGAGAGGAAAAAGGTGGGCCTGTCCATATTTTTGACCAACTTTTATAATTTATAAGTGAATCTGACAATGCTTTATCGAAGCCGGCAATATGTACCATAGGTTTTTCCGAGTAAAGACTTTGAGTGAAATAAGCATACCCTTTTTTATACCCACAAGTATTTATTGGCGCCCAAGGAAATCCTCTGAATGGCCATCCTGACGATTCGCCAAAATAATCAATGCCAGACCAGATAAACTGTCCGCAATCTTCCTTTTGAAGTGCGAACCACGAGTTTCCACTGAAATCAGGATTCTCGCCTAACTCGAGGACTCCATAATCTGTATATACCTTTGTTTCGCTTGATAGAAATATTTTTTCAGGATCTGCCTTTCGCCATTTGCTAAACATTCGCGTAGAATAATTGTAGCTGGCAACATCATTATAATCAGAAATTTCAAATTGTTCGGGGTCTTTTAAAAAACCCGGATGCATGGCACTCGTAACTTTTCTTGAAGGATCTTTCTCGTGAACAAACGCCACTAGTTCTTTAATAATTTCTATGCCGCGGGGAGCTTTAATTTGTTGTTCATAAGTTTCATTACCAACGCTCCAGATAAAAACAGACGGGTGATTTCTGTCTCTTTCAATGAAATTTGCCAAGTCATCACGCCACGAATCTTTAAATGAAATGGCTTTACTTCGCCCCCTGTCTACTCTTGCTTCCCACCTGTCAAATGCTTCATTAAAAACAAGAATACCCAGTGCATCGCACATATCCAACAATTGTGGAGCGTATGGGTTGTGACTTAAACGTATAGCATTGCAGCCCATTTCTTTTAGCAACTGTAATCTGCGAAGCATCAATTTATCATAAAATGCCGCCCCAACTCCCCCAAGGTCATGATGAATGCAGACGCCTTTTAAAACTAATTTCTTATTATTAAGTACAAAGCCTGAATCGGGTGAAAATTGAATGCTCCTAATCCCAAAAGGTGTTGTGTATTGATCTTGCAACTTATTATTTATTTCTATTGAAGAAACAGCTTTATACATATTTGGAGAATCGGGAGACCAAAGCAACGGATGTTCTACATTAAAAAGTTGTTCTATTTCTCCTTCTTTATCTATTTCTACCTTGTCATTTATAGTTTTTGTGGCAACCACATTCCCTTTAGGATCAATAATTTCAGTTTTTAGAGTGAATGTGGCATTGGCATTGTCTGTATTTTTTACCTTAATTTTTAAGTTGATCGTTGCATTTGAATTATTTACTTCGGGGGTGGTGATATAAGTTCCTGATTGAGGTATGTGTACTTTATTGGTTGCCGTCAGCCATACATGACGATAAATGCCACAACCAGTATACCACCTGTCGAATGGTTGTACAGAATTATCAACTCTTACAGCTATAAGGTTGGATTTGCCAGGGGTGATAAAATGGCTGATATCATACGTTCTGGTAATGTATCCATTCGATTGACTTCCAATCTTTTTACCATTTACATAGATATCAGCAATCATGTAAATCCCATCGAAGGTTAAGAGGAGATTTTTAGATATATATCCTTC
>JBBRFY010000181.1:0-9661 GCA_038241205.1 Cytophagales bacterium | reverse complement strand
TGAGGCCATGGATAAACCGTATGCCACATCAATGATCCTGAAAAAGTGGCCACAGCATTTAGACCTAAATTTTTACTGGCTTTGGCAGCATACTTTAATTGATCTGCTGCCCATGCTGTTCTTTCTTTTGGTTTGCCGCGCAATGCTTTTGGTGCAAAGCCATCAAACAATTCATTATATGCAGGATGAACCGCAACCAACTGACCTTGAAGGTGTGTTGATAATTCTGTGATCTCTAGGCCACATGAATTTACAATACCTTTTAAGTCATCGCAGTAGTCTTTGCTCTCAGCTGCTTTTTGCAAATCGATGCAACGCTTGTCCCACGCAGGAAGTTGAACGCCAACATAACCAAGCGATGCCGCCCACTTACATATCGTTTTTAAATTATCAAAAGGCGGTTGGTCGCCCATGAATTGCGCCAAAAAAATAGCTGGCCCTTTTATCGTATTCATTCTTTCTTAGTAGACTTTAGATGTTAGACAATAGACATTAGATTCTAGACTTTAGACACAATACTAAAGACTCACTACTATTTAAGTTTCGTCCATTTGCGATTTGAGCTTGCGGACTTTACTGCTGTTTGTACGAAGTTCATTCCGCGAACGCCATCTTCAACATCAGGGAAATCATACTTTGCTGCGTTAATCTTTTTACCTGGTTTGAAGTCGCGAACGGCTTTGGTAAAAGCTCTGTAAATATTCGCGAACGCTTCTAGATATCCTTCAGGGTGACCAGCCGGTGTGCGCGTAAAGGCTTTTGCACTATCTGATAAATAGGCTTGTCCTGCGCGTACTACTTCCGTTGGTCGGTCGAGCCATTTCACCAGCAAGGTATTGGGTTCCATCTGCTTCCATTCCAATCCACCCTTCTCACCGTACACACGAATGTTCAAATTATTCTCTTCACCCGCAGCAACCTGGGTAGCTAACAAAACACCTGTGGCGCCATTTTCAAACTTCAGCAACATAGAACTGTCATCATCAATCATACGCCCCTTCACTACAGCATTAAGCATTGCACAAATTTCTGTTATGTTCGAACCCGTAATGTATTCAGCAAGATTGGCGGCATGCGTACCGATATCACCAATGGCACCACCCATTCCAGATTGCTTTGGATCGGTGCGCCATGATGCTTGTAAATTACCTGATTTTTCAAGAGGCGTTGAAAGCCAACCTTGAGGATATTCAACATATACCTTTCTGATTTTTCCGAAAGCACCCTTTGCTACCATACTGCGCGCTTCCTTCACTAAAGGATAACCGGTATAGGTATGTGTAAGGCCAAGTATCAAACCTGTTTTATCAACCAATTTCTTTAATGTCTTCGCTTCCTCCACCGAAAATGCAATGGGCTTTTCAACAAGTACATGGAATCCATGTTCAAGCGCCATTTTAGCAGGGCCAAAGTGAACATGGTTTGGTGTTACCACAGTCACAAAGTCAATGCGTTTATCGGCAGGCATTTCAGATTCCTTCTCAAACATTTCTTGATACGTTTCATACACGCGATTTGGATCAAGATATAAGGCGGCTCCTGTTTCTTTCGATTCTCCCGGCACGATGCTAAACGCACCACATACCAATTCAATCTCACCATCAATGCCCATGGCCTTGCGATGAACAGGACCAATGAATGAGGTAAGACCACCGCCTACCATTCCCATGCGAAGTTTTCTTTTCATACTTTTTAAATGCGAAATCACCTTTGCTGCACTCTTTCTTTCGGTAGATTAACAAGCAAGGCAAATTTCATTTGGTTAAAATTAACCTACAAGTAAGGACTTAACTCTTGAAAAGTAAAGAACTAAAATTACCGAAAACGATTGCGGCCACGCTTGACGGTCGTAAATTTTAAGTATTTGTTGCTTTTCAATCCATTGCATGCTATCGGCATATTGAATCCGCTCAGTCATTACTGTATATTTTTATGATCGATTACACTTTAATACAAGATCGAATCATTTAATCGAACCGTTAATTTTGCAAACTTATCCTTTACCTCTTTCTTTGACCTTAGGCTAATTCAAATCGCATGACCGAATCTCTCTTTCTTAAAAACCTTTGGTACTTCGCCATGCACGGCTCCTTTCTGGTAAAAGGAAAATTAGTGGGGAAAGAGATTTTGGGCGAGCGCATCGTTTTTGGGCGAGATGAAAACAATGCGCCTTTTGCGTTAAAAGATAATTGTCCGCATCGTGGTGTGCCGCTTTCAAAAGGATGGTATGATGGCAAAACCATTCAATGTTGTTATCACGGATGGAAGTTTGATCACACCGGTGCGTGCACAGAAATTCCCGCCTTAGCGGATGGAAACTTCGATACCACAAAAATTAAAGTGTTTCGATATCCCTGTAAAGAAATTAACGGAACCGTTTGGATTTATATTCCTCAAAACAAAACGCAACTTCAAGGCGCTGAAGAAAACCTGCCGAACTTGCTTGCGCCAAAAGATCAGAAATTTTTGTTTGTTGAAAAGGTAACAATGCCGAGCAACATCGATCACTCCGTAATTGGTTTAATAGATCCGGCTCACGTTACCTTTGTCCATCAATCGTGGTATTGGCGATCGGCTAAAAAACTAAAGAAGAAAGAAAAGAAATTTGAGCCTTCCGAACTTGGTTTTAAAATGGTGCGACATGTTCCCTCATCAAACTCAAAAGGATATTCTATTTTAAAAGGCGGAACATCAACCGAAATTAATTTTCAACTTCCAGGTAATCGCTTTGAACATATACAGGTAGGTAGCAACGAAATTATTTCCATTACCTGCCTCACGCCTATCAATGAAAATGAAACCGAGTTGAATCATATTTTCTTTACCTCGCTCAGCTTCGTGAAATTTATTTGGTGGCCTTTGCGCTATTTAGGGAAGCAATTTATTCATCAAGATTTAGGTGTGTTCAAAAAATTAAATGAAGGCCTGGAAACCAAACCTACCTTAATGTTGCTGGGTGAACCCGATGCACAAGCGAGATGGTATCATGAACTAAAACGTCAGTGGGATTTGTCGCAGCAAAACAAAACACCTTTTGTCAATCCAGTTAAGCCGCAGACATTGCATTGGATAACGTAGCGTGTTATACTTTTTAACTCTGTGAACACGTTAAGATGCCAGACTAATTATATTTGCTGGCTACAAGCTTCACGCTTCAGGCTGCAAGCTTGTGGCCTGAAGCGTGAAGCCTGCAGCCAATATTTAAAACCAACATGTACAAGTTAGTATTCGCATTCATTCTACTCTCCTTCGGTGCGCAAGCACAAAAAGAAATACGAACGTATTATTCGAATGTTCCCAAACGACCTGTTGAGGAGATCTACTTTGTCGCCAATGATGACACTGAAAAGATGATTGGCAAATACCAGCGCTTCTATGAAAATGGCAAAGTAATGGTGGATGGTAATTTTGATGATGGAAAAAAATCAGGACTATTTATTGAATATCACGAAAATGGCAAGCCATCGCGAAAGCTTTCGTATGTAAATGGTTTGCGCCACGGTTCAGTGCAGGTATTTGACGAAGACGGCAACCCTGTGCAAAAGGCATACTACCAAAACGACATTCTTACAGACAGCATTCGACTGTATTTTGCAAGTGGCGTTGTGCGGGGCGAAACTAATTTTGTAAAAGGTAAGCCAGAAGGATTGGTAAAAGAATATTATTCCAGCAGTAAGATCAAGAAAGAAATTAATTACAAGAAAGGAAAGCCTAACGGCATTACCCGCACCTATTATGAAAACGGAAAAATAGAAACAGAAGCAAACTATCGTGATGGAATACTAACCAGCTTTTATAAAACCTACTACACAAACGGCCAACTCGAAACCGTTTCCACAATGGAAGCAGGTTCTAAAAACGGAGCGTATAAAAGTTATGATATGGAAGGACACCTCTTGTTAGAAGGAAGTTTTCTGAACAGCAAACTTCATGGCGATAATATCGGCTACTTTGCTGACGGAACCATTCAACACCGCTATCATTATAAAGAAGGAAAAAAAACCGGAACGAATCTTACTTACTTTCCCTCCGGAAAACAAAAACGCAAAGAGACAGTCGCATCAAATGGAATTGATTCAGCGGTAGAAGATTACAATGAAGCGGGTGTAATGCTTTCAGAAAAGAAGTTTAGAAATGAAAAACCACACGGCAAATGGGTAGTCTTTTATGAGGGTGGAAAAATACCGCACATAAAAGAAGCTTACGAAAATGGAAAACTCAATGGCGTTCGATTTACCTATTATCCTTCCGGCAAAATTCAACAAGAAGAAACATTTGCATTTAATTTATTGGCCGGTGCTATTAAAACATTTTACGAACAAGGAACTTTAGAAACAACAGGTGAATATAAAGTAAATCGTAAGCACGGAGTATTTACTACCTACTATCCAACCGGTGTAATGAAAGAACAAGGAGAATATGTAGCCAACAAAAAACATAAACTCTGGAAATCATTTGACGAAAAAGGAATTTTAATAAAAACAGATACCTATAAGGCAGGAGTGTTGGTTGAAAGTAAAGAGGTAAAATAAGACCTGGCTATTCCTTTTCAAAAATCGCCACGCAAGCTATTCTTTATCAAGTGGTGATTACTTATTACGCAACAACTTTTTGGGATCCTTCTCAGTAGGAAAAAAATCAGTTATGTAAACTATCTTATCAGCTTCGTCAACATAATAAATAATTTTGATCTGGGCTCGTGGCGTTCGTTCGAACAGAATGCATCGATACGATCTGCTTCTGCCTACTAATTTTTTTCTCGATTATTCCCCTTTGATGTAGCGCTTCTAAACTTAGGGCAAACTCTTGAAGTTCTGTACAACTTCCTCAGCTCTTTGGGGAGACATGTGTTCGTAAGGTATTCAACTACCTCATAGAAAAAGACCTCAGCTGATGCGGTTATTACGGTTTCATATTTTCCCTTTTCTTCTTTTTCCAACGGTCGAAGTCTTGTTTAAATTGAGATGCTTTTATAACCCCTTCCGGAAGCAATGTCTTGTTCAGATGCTTCTGCCCGAACGTTCATTGCTTTCCCTTGATCAGAAGCAAGAACTTCGTTTCCATTTAAAAGCTCTTTGATGTAGGCCAGCACTTTGCTTTGATGTTTTTCTTCAAGCAAAATCAGGTGGCTGATCAGTTCTTTGCTTATCGAATCGTCCATCTTCATATCATCTATTTAATTTTAAAGATAAGGATTTCATGGCTATTTATATTTTGAGTTCTTATAGTTTATTCAAAATGATATGGTAATTACTGGATAATTAAAACCCCATCGTCATTTAAATATTACTACTGTAGCGATCCACGAGTGCACTTCGATTTCTTCGACCTCCGAAAAGAAACCCCGAATTCAGTACGACACCTATCCTTCTCTACTGGTAATTTAGTGTAGAACTATTACTTTTAGGCCTTGAATCGCCACTGAACCCGATCATACTAATGCAAGCCATAAAAGAAACCCATTTTAACTTCCCTAACCAGACCGGTTTCTATAGAGGTAAAGTTCGTGACGTATATTTTTTCGGTGATCTGATGGCGATGATAGCCACCGACCGTATCTCTGCCTTCGATGTTATCTTGCCAAAAGCGATTCCCGATAAAGGTAGAGTGCTCAATCAGATTGCTGCCTTTAACCTCAACGCAACCAAAGACATAGTACCCAATTGGGTTATTTCCACTCCCGATCAAAATGTGACGGTCGGTTTTAAATGCGAAACCTTTGCCGTTGAAATGGTTGTGCGTGGATACCTTGCTGGCCATGCGGCTCGTGAATACAAGGCGGGCAAAAGATTGCTTTGTGGCGTTACACTTCCTGAAGGTTTGAAAGAAAATGACAAGCTCCCTCACCCTATTATCACACCGACAACAAAAGCAAATGTTGGGCACGATGAGGATATTTCTCGTGAGGAGATTTTAAAAAGAAATATTGTAAGCGAAGCGGATTACAAAGTTCTGGAAGAGTACACCCTAAAACTTTTTCAACGCGGTACTGAACTTGCCGCTCAACGCGGACTTATTTTAGTCGATACGAAATACGAATTCGGAAAACACAACGACACCATTTACCTTATCGATGAAGTCCATACTCCTGACTCGTCTCGTTATTTCTATGCTGAAGGATATGAAGACAGACAAAAAGCAGGGGAAGCTCAAAAGCAACTCTCGAAAGAGTTTGTACGCCAGTGGTTAATTGAAAATGGTTTTCAGGGAAAAGACGGGCAAAACGTGCCGGAGATGACGCCAGAGATTGTGTCGTCCATTTCAACACGCTACCAAGAATTATATCAGCAGATGCGCGGAGAAACACTTTCTTCAATTGACTATAGCCAGATTGACCAAAGAATTGAAAGCAGCATCCGCGATTCGATAAATTCCGTTACCTTGGGGGGCAAGAAAAACTAGTAAAAAAAGATATATGAAGTACACGATTGACAAATTAGACAAATACAGCGTGTTGCGGTTGCACGAAGAAAAGTTGGATTCAAGCGTTGCACCGGGATTGAAATCAGAATTAATTACACTCCATGCCGAAGGTGTTTCGAACATCATTCTTGATCTGGCTGAAGTTAAATATACTGACTCCTCTGGGTTGAGCGCATTGCTGGTGGGCAATCGCATCATGCAGGAAGACGGTGGAATTTTTATCCTTACCTCTCTTTCAGAGCATACTATGAAGTTGATTAAAATTTCTCAACTGGACAGTGTTTTGAATATTCTTCCAAAAAATGAAGAGGCCATTGATGCCGTGTTTATGCACGAAATTGAAAAAGATTTGAAAGATCCCGATGGGAACTAAAAGTTTGAATACTACTTTACAAACCAAAGCTCGTTAAGCTTTGGTTTTTTTATTTTGAAACTGAATCAAATCCATTGAGTTTTTCTATTACCATTTTAGGTTCAAGTGGCGCAATGCCGGCTTACGGAAGACATCCTTCTGCTCAGTTGATAGAAATACAAAACCGACACTTTCTTGTAGATTGTGGTGAAGGCGTGCAAATGCAGCTCATGCGCTTTCAAGCGAATTACCTTCGCATCAATCATATTTTTATAAGTCATTTACATGGCGATCATTATTTAGGATTGATGGGATTAGTCTTCACCATGCACATGCATAAAAGAGAAACTGATCTGCACATTTATAGTCATCGAGGATTAGATGAAATTATCACGGCACATCTTCGGTATTCACAATCAGTACCCGGCTTTAAAATTATTTTTCATGCACTTGAAAAAGATGCCAGGCAAATTATATTCGAAGACAATGCCATTACGGTAGAGACCATTCCCCTAAAACATAAATTAACTTGTTCGGGATTTCTCTTTCGCGAAAAGCCAAAACCAAGAAGAATTGACAAAACAACATTGCCTTCCGGATTGTTGATTAATCAGATTGCGAATTTAAAAAAAGGCGAAGACGTGCGCGATGAACAAGGTAATGTAATCTACAAAAACGAAATGCTTACACTTTCGCCAAAAAAATCAAGAAGCTATGCCTATTGTTCCGACACCGCCTTTAAAGAAGATATTATAGATCAAATAAAATCAATTGACATCCTGTATCATGAGGCTACCTTTTCTGCCGAAGATGAAGCGAAGGCCATTGAAACAAAACACAGCACTGCTGCGCAAGCCGCAACGATTGCCACCCGTGCAGGCGTAAATAAATTATTAATTGGTCATTTTTCTGCCCGATACAAAGATTTAAATCCCATTCTGGCAGAAGCGAAATCAATCTTTGCAAACACCTCGTTGGCGATAGAAGGAGAAAAATTCAGTTTACAAGAATGAAAAGACAATGTACAATTTAAGAGGTACGAGGTACGATTTCTAACACACTGAAGAAATGAAGAATACTGATCCTATTTGAAAATTGTAAAATGGTAAATCAAAAATCACTAAACAATGTACGATTTAAGAGGTACGAATTACGATTTATAGTTCATTAGAAAAATAGAAAAATGGTGGTTCGATTTGAAAATCGTACCTCGTACATCAATGTCGTTTCCTTAAGCCTTCTTTTTTTTAAACCTCACCCTGCCCTCTCCAAAAGGAAGAGGGTATGGAAGCTTAAGGAAACGACATTGCCTCGTACATTGTAAATCAAAAATTATTGAAGTGATGGAAAGCGTACTCGCTCAAAAAAAGAACAGACTATTCTTAATCCTGGCCAGCATTGTGATCAGCAACGCAATACTTGCCGAGATGATTGGCGTAAAAATATTTTCTGCTGAAGCAACCGTTGGATTAAATCCGGTACACCTTAACATCATGGGTTTTGTAATGGATTTTAATTTAACAGCGGGCGCAATTATATGGCCAGTTGTTTTTATCACCACCGATTTAATAAACGAATACTTTGGCAAGCCCGGAGTGAAACGCGTAAGTTACCTTGCTGCTGCGCTCATTGCGTATGCATTTGTCGTGGTCTTTATTACGATACGATTATCGCCAGCAGACTTCTGGTTGGATGTAAATAATAAAGACGCTGAAGGTAACTTCTTTAATATGGATTTTGCCTTCAATAAAATATTTGGTCAAGGGCAACGCATTATAATTGGCTCCCTCAGCGCTTTCCTGATCGGACAGCTTGTTGATGTTTTTGTTTTTCAGCAACTCCGGAAGGTAACAGGTTCTAAGATGCTTTGGCTTCGCGCAACCGGTTCAACATTGGTATCACAACTCATTGATAGTTTTGTTGTGTTATACATCGCCTTTGCGGGAATCTTTACGAACGATCAGATAATTGCCATTGGTATCACCAATTACATTTACAAATTCGCGGTAGCAATTTTACTCACTCCTCTTATATACATTGGTCATTCAATGATTGATCGTTATCTCGGAAAAGACAACGCTGAAAAAATTTCAGAAGAAGCAACGCATACGAGTAAGGGATTCTTTTAAAGATTTTAGATTTACAATTTATCATAGCAATCGAAGATGCCTCGATCAACAAAAATCTGAAATCCAAATCGTAATTCGTAAATCTAAAATCGTACATCATCTCCTAATATTATCGCAAATAATTGCCGTAGCAATAGCAGCATTTAAAGACTCGGCTTTTCCGCAACGCGGTATTGTAATTTTATCGGTAATATATTTCTCTAACGATGGCGATATGCCTTTCGACTCATTTCCCATAACAATCAATCCGCCTGTTCCGAAATCGGTTTTATGAACATTACTTCCCGATAGGTAGGCACCAAAAACTTTTAATGTCGTTGCACTCAGAAATTCCTCGAGGTGTGTGTAGAAAATCTCCGTTCGGGTAAACGATCCCATAGAGGCGGTAATTACTTTGGAATTGTAAAAGTCAGCCGTTTCGGTTGAGACAACAATTTTTTGAATGCCAAACCAATCAGCCGTGCGGATGATGGTTCCTAAGTTTCCAGGATCTCGAATATCATCCAACACCAACGCAAACTCATCAGGCAAAACCTGTATCGGCATATTGGGCTTCTGCCTGGCTATGGCAAGTGCAGTATCATTCGTTTGAAAATCACCCAGACCTTCCAACTCTTTAACCGAGACTTCAATTAATTCAGACTTCATTGGTCCATTAAGGGTGGACAAAAAATCGGACGTGCCTAATAGCGTGACGAGTTCAAAATCTGAATCCAATAATTCGAGCACACTCTTTGCTCCTTCCACAAGAAAACAT
>JBBRFY010000180.1:0-9667 GCA_038241205.1 Cytophagales bacterium | reverse complement strand
CTACCAGCCAATACGATTCCCACGACCATTTTTTTACACTTTTAAAAGGTATGTAGAAACTTCCAGAAGCAAACCCTCCTATAAAATGAAAAATTACCCCTAAAATTGCTTGCATTAATTTTTGGCTTATTTGTAACATTCAATTTTAGGAAATGAATTTTATCTAGCCGTCATGCACCGTCATGGAATGTATAAAAAACTTTTAATTTTTGGCCGGAATAGAATTTTAAGCCTTAGATAAAAAATAAGACGTAGCCTAAAGGAGCGCAGCTTAAAACATTGGCGCTATAGAGATGCAGGAATAAGAAATCTACAAACTGCTACAACATTCAAAAGGAAATACGTTTTAATCTTTTTCAATTACAATGAAGGACGGAGATTGAGATAAAACGGAACAGCCACTTGAGTTCTTACATTCGTCAACACTAATTCGGCAGCCTTCTCGCCAATCATTTTAAAATCGGTAGAAATAGTAGTGATGCCGTTGAGAATTATTTTTTTTACAGGTGTTTCGTTATAGGAAATTATGCCCACGTCTTTGCCGACCACAAGTTTTGTGGCAATTATTTTTTCGATGAGTTTAACAAGGTCATTCTCCATTAAATTAATATATACTTCGCCTGCATGAATGGGTTCCTCTACGATATCGTGCACCACTTTGTGGGTAAAGGCGTACGTGTCGCAAAAAGTGCTAAAGCCCTTCAATATTTCAATGGGAAAATAAGAATACTCCGGAAAAATAATTTTAATCGTGCTGTATTTCGATAACTGAGAAAGCGCTTGGACTAATGCATCGTAAATATTTTTCTCAAAGTCTTCATACACGGCACCGAATGTTCCAGTAACATTGGGTAAAAGTTTATCTACCAAAATGAGTTTACTTTTATCGATCGTATTAATAACCTCATGGGCATTTCCGCCTCCTTCTAAGAAATGCGGTATAATTACGTAATGCGTGTAATCATTCTTTTTTTCGTTCAACAATTTTTTAAAGAATGAAAAGTCATTATCGTAAATGTAAAAATCGACTGACGCTTTCTGATCGAGGGCGGCTACGAACGAATCGTAAATAATTTTTTTATGTGCGCTCAGTTTATTAAAGAGTAAGAAAACTCTAATGGTTTGACTTATTGCTGTGCTTTTTATGAAATACCCTTTACCAGGAACTGATCCTAAAACGCCCATTTCTTTTAAACGTTTATAACCTCGTTCCGCAGTATCGCGAGAAATTTCAAATTGAAAACTTAAATCGCTTAACGAAGGCAATACATCGTCTTTCTTTATTTGGCCGTTCAGAACTGCATTTACAATACAGTTTACCAACTGTTGATACTTGGGCGTTGCCGAATAATCGTCAAGTATAATATGGTTGTATATTGGTAATTTATTCATGCACAGGTAATCGTTACCATTGACGTGAAATAAAAAAGAAGTACTTCATTGTCGCGATAACAAATTTAAGGCAGGTTAATTCCTGCGTGATTTCGCAATGTCTTTAAAATATTAAGGTTTGGCAAATTTTAAATGGTGAACGTGTATACAACGCAAGCCGTAAAAAAAAAGAGGACGAATCCTCTTTTCTTACCGTTATGCGATGTATTGGGTTTTATTATATCCGTTGTTAAAATTACCGTATTGAATTAGACTAAACGTTTAAAAGGTAATAACAAATAGAATTTATCAAGTTAAGATTCAATGTCGTTTCCTTAAGCTTCCTTACCCTCTTCCTTTTGGAGAGGGCAGGGTGAGGTTTAAAAAAAAGAAAGCTTAAGGAAACGACATTGAGTTAAGATTGCCCTTTTACTTCAGTAATCTTCCCAATAAACTTCCCATGCTACCCGAATTTTTACTTTGTGATAAGCCTGATAGTAGAGATCCTAAACCGCCACCCAATCCTGTCTGATTATTGTTTCCAGAAAGCATGCTTCCAAGCATCCCTCCTAAACCTGAACCTTGGTTCGCACCAGAAGTATTGTTTCGTCTTCCTAACGTTTTACTAGCTAACGTTCCCAACAACATTGGACCTAAAAATCCAAATAAACTTTTTCCAATTGATTGCATGTTAAAACCTGCATTTGAAAATTTATCCTGCATGCCTGTCGACTGCAAGAAATTTGGAGACTTATATTCGGAGGGAGTGAGATCCTCTTCGCTTGCCTTATCAACGAACTCATCAAGCACTGAAAATTGGTCGTTGTTAATATTAAGGTAGCGCGAAACTCTTTCTATATTTTTCTGCTCATCGCTCGTATAATGCTCGTCCGCCTTAGCGATCGTAATAAGATCTGTAATTAGCCCATAGCGCAAGTCACTTTCTTTTAACACGTCTAGCGAATTTTTTAAATCATCTCCACTCGCATCTTTACCTGCCTCTATAATTTTAGATTCTTGTTCATCAGAAAGTCCTGCTTGTGCAGAAAGTTCACGAATGTGCTCAAGTTCTTCATTGGTCGCTTCTCTATCAGACGTGGCCAGAGCTGTAAGAATTGATAAGTAAGCAGTTTTTTCGGAGTCGCTGTAATTGCTAAGAATATTTTGAATGGTTTCCATTTTAGTGGGGTTAAAAAATTTGAACAAAAACCACTCAAGAAAAATTGTGCCATTGGAGAGGCGAACTATGCTAACTGAAATAATGCGTGCAGCGATAATTTTTTGATTATCTCTTAGAGAATTAAATACACGACTGTGGCAATAGTTTCCCACTATTGAATAGCGTAACAATGAATGAACGCTTAAAAAGCGTGTGGCACTATTTTCGACAAATGGGAAAAAGTAGAATTGATCTAAAACTAAATAAAATGATATGGGACTGCTAGATTTTTTTAAAAAAGGAGTTGAAAAACCGGTAGAGAAAAAAATGGATGTAAAACCGAGTGCTCAAATTCGAAACTACACCATAAAAAGTGGTGATAGTCTTTCAAAGATTGCCAAGCAATATTATGGCGATGCATCTGCTTGGAATAAAATTTACCAAGCGAATCAGGGTGTTATTACTGACCCTGATAAAATTTATCCTGGTCAAAAAATTATTATACCTTAAAACTAAACCGCAAGATGAAAAACGCACTACTTACACTTTCAATTTTTTTATTAATCATTGGCTGCAATAAAAAGGTTGACTCTTCTTTAACAAACGAGGATAAAATTGCAGGCACCACAGAGAAGACGTGGGTTACTAAACGCGAAACAACTGCTAACGGAGACAACGACAAATTAACCCGCGAAGAAAAGGATCAAAAAATTACCTTTTGGAAAAACGGCAATGTGAAAATGGCAGGAGACAACGAAGCCATGAGTGGGCAGTGGTCTTACTCAGGTTCTACGCTTACGCTACATTTTACAGGTCAAGATGTAACCGAGAATTTTACTGTAATAGAACTGACAGAAGACAGAATGCAACTTACCGCAGGAGATGGTTCTGTAATGCTTATGAAACCCGAATGATAAAAATATTTTTGATGGCAGTATAGCCTTCAACTAAAGTGTAATAATTAAAAAGCCACTGTTCGTAAAACAGTGGCTTTTTTACGTGGGCCCAGTAGGGCACGATCTTAAGTTTTTACTCAACGCGGGTTTGTTACTCAACACCAAGCCTTTTTCAATTTGTAAAACATAACTAAAAAGCAGCGAAGATGAAGTATCAAATTACTCTGCCACATGCACGTATGGTATCGAGCTGACAACGGCATGATGCCGGCTTTCGATCAGTTGATTTACCCGTATAGCCTAACGTTGTGCAAGGCAACTGTAAAATCTCCGTCAGTACCTATTCGGTTTTATTCGTTATATTAAAAGCCTTTTAAATTAGGTGGAAACGCGGTTGGTTCTAAAAAATCCTTGCCCATCTTTCTTTTTTACCCCTTTCAATAGCCGAAGACAAAAACCAACAACTCGAACAACAATTCTGGAAAATTGCCAACACCCTGCGGGACAAAGAATTTTAAATCCATTGAATCAGAAAGCATTCTTGAAAAAGTAATGGAGCTTTCCATTGAGCGCTGGAATTACATTGATGATGAACATAAGAGCAGTCACATTGGCCAAATGGCACAGGATTTTTATAAAGCGTTTAAAGTTGGGCGTGATGAAACATCTATTTCCACGGTTGACGAAGGCGGAGTAGCATTGGCAGCCATTCAGGAACTGGGGCAACGCATGCTCAAAGTTGACAAGTCAGTAACTGATCAGTAACAATTGGTTGCCGCTATGCTGGCTTCGTTAACAAACGATCGATCAACGGAAATTAAAAAGTCATTTTTACTTCAAAGCTTTCCCAATCCGACAAGCGATTTAGCAACAATTAAATATGTACTGGCCGACAATTCTTCAAAGGCCTTCATTCGGATATTTGATGAATCCGGTAGAGAAGTTGAATCGTTTAAAAATTTGATGGCAGGGGAGCATGAACTTAGGTTGAACACTGCTACTTATACAGCGAGCATTTATTTTTATGTACTCATCAACCAGGCATCAATTGTTGATTCGAAACGAATGGTCAAAGCAAAATAAATTCGGTTTGGTATAATCGATAAAAGCCCTGTCAATCAGGGCTTTTATTTTCTTCGCTGGAAAGGCTTGTTAATATTCCAATTGGAAATCTTAAATTCCGGTAAAATTTGTTTTGATGCGATTGATAGGTTGTATTTTAATTATGCTGACTGCCGTAACAGTATGTGCGCAACGTCCGCTGGATAGCCTGTACACCCGACTCGAGAACTACTCCACGGATGATTCGGCAAAGGTTGAACTCCTATTCCAACTTTGCCTTCAGGAGTTTCGTTCGGGGCATAAAGAAAATGCCCTTCCATTAATAAAAGAAGCACTCGCCATCAGTGAAAAAATAAAGTTCACAAAAGGAGTAGCCACCTCCTACAACTATCTCGCCCTTTACTATCAGGCTGTTGGTGATTTTGATAAAGTGGCTGATAACACGATGAGGATGATCGAGGTGTATGAGAAATTGAACGATCAGGCAGGGCTTACACGCGCGTACAACATGCTGGCACTTGTTCATCAACAATGGAAAAATTATGATCGTGCGGAGGTGTACCTTAAAAAGGCAGTTGCCATCAACACACAAGTCAACCACCAACCCGGACTGATGGTAAATTATATGAATCTTGGCGTTACGTTTGCCCTGGCCGGTAAGTACGATTCGGCAATCCTGTATTTCGAAAACGCACTTATGCTGAGCCAATACTTAAATGATGAAAACGAAATGACAAATGCCTATGCCAACATCGGTTATGCATACGCGCATAAAAGTAATTTTGTAAAGGCAATTCAGAATTTTGATAAAGCTTACCCACTTGCCCAGAAAAACAATAATCTATTGTCGCTCTTCGAAATCAATGTTGGCTACCTAAAAATTGATACTTCGGCACATGACTATCAAAAAGCAATATTGCATGCAGAGGGCGCTTTAGTATTGGCAGAAAGAATAGCAGACAAAACCAGGCTCCACGAAGCGTATCAATGGCTCAGCGAAATTGAGCATCACCGCGATAATCATCAAAATGCCTTTAAGTATCTCGCTCTGGCGCAGGCTTACAAAGACAGTATCTTCACGGAGGTAAAAGCACTTACCATCGCGGAATTGGAAACCCGGTATGAAACGGAAAAAAAGGAACGGACCATTCAATTGTTAAGTAAGGATAGAAAAATCCAATTGCTATGGACTAATCTTCTCGTGGTGGGCATGGTAATCATTACGGTTGCATCGATTGTAATCTATACACTTCAACGTAAGCACCAACGTAAAAACCTGGCCATGCTCAACATGCAAATTGATTTGTTAACAAGCGGGCAACAACATTGGTCGGATAAATATCACGATGCCATCTCAGCAAGTACGATTGGATTAGTCGAGTCCTCTGATCAACGTTTGCTCAGAAATGCACTGGAGGTTGTGGAACGGAACATGGCTAATCCACTTTTTGGTGTTGATAAAATGGCCGATGATATGGCGATGAGCCGCGCAAACCTGCATCGCAAACTGAAGACCGTCACAGGTTTGGTGCCGGGAGACTTCATTCGCAATGTGCGAATGAAACGGGCCGCGTATTTACTCCAGAACAATGCTGACACGGTCGCACAGATCGCATTAAGCGTGGGCTTTGAATATCAATCGAACTTTTCCAAGGTCTTTAAAAAGCAATTCGGAGTTTCGCCTTCGGAATTTTCAAAATCCGAACACGTTACCCTATAATCCTTCTTTATGTTACGATTTACTAAGGTTTTGCAACCAGATCATCCATCCGAGAAGGGTTCCAGAACTAGCTTGCACCCAAAAAAAACTCATGAAATCTCTAGCACAATACCTGCTTCTTGCTCTTGCTGTCATCGTATTAACGTTTTGTTCGAAAGATGAAGATTCACCTGACCCGCAGGGGGATACCATACCTGAGATTACTTCCTTTGAACCTGTTTATGGATTACCCGGAACTACTGTAATGATAAAAGGGATTAACTTCGATGAAACGTCAACGGCTAACAAGATTGCTTTCAACGGAGTGGAAGCAGCCGTTACCCATGCAACGGAAACAACACTTTCTGTAACGGTGCCGGAAGGTGCCACCTCTGGAAAAATTGTATTGAATGTTTCTGAGCACATGGTGTCAACCACTACAGACTTTGAGGTTCTAAAAGACTTTCCCCGAAACGGACTGATGGGCTTTTGGCCGTTCACCACAAATGGTAAGGAAAGAGGACTTAATAACGCTGAACATGAGATAGGATTGGATGCAGCACCAATAGCCCCCACGTTAACAACTGATCGTTTCGGCCATTTCAATCAGGCATTAAATTTTGATGGTACTCAATCCACGTTTTCTAATTTTCGGGCAATTCCAAATCGACCGTGGACAGTTTCTGTATGGATTGACCCCGGTGTATTCGATAATCCAATCATGGGGTTGATGCAGGCAAATACGGGAGTTAAAAATTTAGTTTTCAGACTTGAAAATAATCTTAGTGGCGATTTTTTTATCACGGTCACTGGTGAAGATGGTACCGATGCAGGCGAGCATGGAACCACTTATGGCCTGGTTAATGAGGTTTCTGAACGGTACATTCCTGGCGCAGGCACTGATAATACCTGGATGCATATTATGATGTCATATGACGGAGCAGTTTTCAATATTTATAAAGACAATGCTATTGTATTCACCAATGCCGTAGTAACCGAAACTCCTACACCAGCTTATTTTACATTGGGAAGAATCTATAGTAGCTACTACTTCATCGGTAAAATGGATGATCTTGCTATATACAACCGAGTACTCACTGCGCAGGAACGGACACAGCTCTTCGAACAGACTCTATCTAAATACGAATTCTGATGTTGTTTGCTTGGAGAACTAACTGACCAGCAGTGAGCGGCATTAAGAGACAATTTCAATTTTTCAGATAGTTGTAAAAAACTCGTTCACGCCTTCATGATTTTTAAAATAATCTAATGGACTGTTGCCAGAGAAACTTTTGAAGTCATTTATAAAATGTGCTTGATCATAATAACATAGCCCATGGATTAAATCCGGAGAACAATTTTTATGCGAATTAAAGTGTTGAATCACATGATTAAACCGGTGAAGTCTGGAGAACGTCTTTAGAGATAATCCTGTCTGATCAATGAATATGCGTTCCAGAGATCGCTTAGATCGATTTGTCTGTGCGGCCAGTTCGTTAATCGGCATCATACCGCGCGATTTTACGATTAACTCCAGCGAATGTTGAAACGTTTGCTGGCCTGACGAAATTTTCGCGCGAAGTAATCGGCTCAGAATAAATTGTTCAATGATCGGGAGCCCTCCAAAACAGTTCCTTTTTCAATAATTTGTGCGCAAAGAATTTCTGCATCACCGCCAATGCATTACTCACATCCGAATCCTTTCAAGAAACAACCACACCCAAGCAAAAAATCACGCCAGTCTTTGCTAAGTTCATTCTCACCAACGTTCAAATCAAGCCGGTCTTCCTTATCTCCATAGTTCGCGCTACGTTTCGTTACTTCACTTCGTGCTCCTTATTCACTCAAAGCCTACCTCCTCCTCGCGGAACAATTCCAACAACGTACACTTCTTCAATACCATAGAAATTCTAAGATTATTTAATTGAATTGCTTAAACGTTAAGCAAGAGAACAAGAGAAAGGTCGAAGGGAAGGATATAAAACCATTGCAGAGCAGAAACTTTAGAGCCACAATTATAAAACTTTAAAACAAATTTTAAGAGATAAGATTGAAGAAAAGTAGCAGTGTTTTCTTGATCGCAATGTTTTTCAATTGTTCTCCAATTAAAAACAAAAGGCAATTACATTTCTGTAATTGCCTTATTGTGAAGTGGGCCCAGTAGGGCACGATCCTACGACCCCCTGATTATGAGTCAGGTGCTCTAACCAGCTGAGCTATGGGCCCGATTTTGCTTCTTTTTTGAAAATCGAGGTGCAATGTTACATATTTGAGCCTGAATACACAAAACGATTTTCATGTCTCGCGACTCTTCTGTTAAAAACCTTATTTTCGATTTAGGAGGCGTTATCCTCAATCTGTCAGTCAACCATACGCTAGAAGCCTTTTCATCTGTTTCGGGGCATACTATTGATTCGATAAAAGAGCAGTTCTATTCTCGTTCAGAATTTGCGCAATATGAAAAGGGTTTAATAACCGATGCTGAATTCCGTGATTTTGTGCGTGATGTTTTTTCAATTACGGTAAATGATCAGACCATCGATCGTTGCTGGAACGCCATGCTATTGCAAATACCTTTAGCCAATCTCGAATTATTGAAGCGACTTAAAAACGAGTACTCAATTTATTTGCTCAGCAACACCAATAATATTCATTTGAATTATATCCAAACGAAACTGTTACCGGCCGATGGCGAAAATGTTTTGTTGGATAATTACTTTCATCGCGCATACTATTCTCATCGGATGAAAAAAAGAAAGCCCGATCCCGAAATTTTTGAACAGGTATTGCAAGAAAATGGTTTGAAGGCTGATGAATCACTTTTCCTTGATGACCTTGAACCAAACATTGCGAGTGCAAAAGCCCTTGGTATTAAAACACTGCATGTTCCTACATCCGATTACATCCTGACATACTTCCATGCCTAAAGAAACGCGCAGAATACTTTTTCAAATTCTTTTATTTATCGTCACGTTTATAACCACCACTTTGGCCGGAGCCGAGTGGACGCATGGACGATCAATCTTCATGGAGGATTTTAGTTGGAACGATTTCGTAGGAGGGATGGAATATTCCATACCCTTTCTTTTAATCTTAACCGTGCATGAGTTTGGGCACTACTTCACAGCGATATATTATAAGATAAAAACTTCGTTACCATATTACATTCCGTTTCCACCAATTTTATTTTCGATCGGAACCATGGGCGCAGTGATACGCCTTCGAAGCAGAGTTCCGTCAAAGATTCAGAATTTTGATATTGGAATAGCAGGACCATTGGCAGGTTTTGTTGTGGCGCTCGCTATTTTGTTTTATGGGTTTACACATTTGCCTTCAGCCGATTATATTTTTCAAATGCATCCTGAATACAAGGCATTTGGTGCAAACTATGCCGACTATGTTTACGAAGATATGAAACCGGGAATTATAGATGTAACCATTGGCGATAATTTACTTTTCTATTTTTTTAAAAATTATGTC
>JBBRFY010000179.1:0-9793 GCA_038241205.1 Cytophagales bacterium | reverse complement strand
AAAGGTCAGAAGTTTCATATAGTTGTAATACTTTCAAATAACGGAGTAATACTACAATAGTTTACTTTAATTTAACAATTATTGCTCTAAAGATTTAAAGACTGCCTTTTTAACCCAAAAGCTATAAAAATTACCCCGTATTAAAATCGACCTGTACGGCACTTTCTGGTAAAATGATTACAAAACTCGCGGCTTTTATGGTTGTTCCACAAGCTTCTTTTTTTCAATCTGACGTAGGGCAATGGAGCGTTCTTAATGCCAACATTTCGCTCAAAAATGGAGTGTCTTTGCCGAAACTCAAATCCGATCATTAAAATTCTATGATCACGTTCACTACTACGAAGTAGATGGTGGTATGAATTAGGGTATGCACAGCAATTTTCATTTTAGCATAGCTGGAGGCCACTACAATACATATCAATCAGGTGGTGATTTCGTAACACCAAAACGCAGTGATGAAATAAGGTTGTGGCAACAAATCGCGAAGAGGCAGTCCCTTATAAGACTACGGTTTGAGCATCGATACCGTGCAGAACAACGATGGACACAAGTTGATTTCAGGCATCGCTTTCGTTATCGTATCAACATGACAGTTCCATTAAATAAAAGTAGAATTGAAGTTGCCACGTTGTATAGTTCAATGTGGAATGAGATTTTCTTAACCAACCAGGCACCTTACTTTGAGCGCAACCGTTTTTTTTGCCGGCCTTGGATATGAAATAACTAATGCGCTAACCCTGCAGGGTGGATATCTTTATCAATTTGACTACTTCTTAGAAGACGAAATTGGTAGGCAATTTTTTCAACTTTCAGTACTAATTGATTTTGGTATTAATACAGGCAGCTATGATAAAAAAAATACCTTCAAACGTGGACTAATGCGTAAAAAGGCTTAGTCTTCAAAATTCCATCCCAGTAAGTTAAGTTCAAGTACAATGCCATTTGGTTTAGGTGTGTTCGGATTGGGCAGCAAATAACCGGCACAAACCTGCACTCTTTTGGACATAGTTTTCATAAAACCAAAAACAGACACAGCAGCATCATTATTTCCCGAGATAAAATCACCCATCAGGTACCATCCGTTTACCAATTTTATTTCATAACCTGCCATAATACCTGTGCGATTTCCATTACCAACATACATGGGATTTGTATAATAAGGTCCGGCAATAAATTTAAAGCGATGCTGCGAGCCGGGTTTCCAAGATAGCAGACTGTAAAAAAAATAATTCACCTCTTTATTTTTCAAATGGTTGCTAAGATTTACGCCTGCTTGAGTTCCAGCATTGATTTGCCAGTGTTCATTAATTAAGAATGATTTTTGAAGAGTACCCATAAGAACTGGATAGAGTGCGCCTTTGGCTGGATCGCTATTGTATGCCGATCTCCATTCCGGTGTAAAGTAGAATCCTTTCCCTACGAGGTTAATTCCTGCATCCCAGCCTTTACCCAGGCCGTAAACTAAATGTGCTTTTGATTCCAATTTTTTAGCATATATGTTAAACTGATGCTGGTAAAATATCTTTCCTTTAGGAGTAATGTCTGCGGAGGGTATATTAAAAAGATTCTGCTGGCAAAGGGCAGGCGTCATAGAAATGGCAGCGCATATAGTTACAAATAATTGTCTCACCTCACGGAAATTTTCTGCAAGGTAGCTTAAACCACTCCTGAGGTATCGGAGTACGATCAGTTAGTATTGTATTATGAAACTCACCACACTATTTCTTATCTCTATTTTGATGCACGTGAATTTTATTTCAAGTGCGCAACTCAGTGAATCGAATAAAGAATACAAAACGCTTCAAGATGCCTTTGCAAATAAAGAAAAGGTGGAGTGGCTTTCGCTGGCCAATAAAGGTTTGAAAGTACTTCCTGATTCTTTGTTTCAATTGACTGGGTTAAGGTATCTTGATCTTGCACATAATGGTATCGATTCTATACCCGATCAAATCCGAAATCTGAAAAACCTTAAATACCTTGTGCTGTCACATAATCAAATAAAAGTTTTGCCGGAGGCTTTTTCAGATTTGAAATCTCTTCAAAGCCTTTACCTTGACCATAACCCGGAAATAAATCTTCAAAAGAGTATAGAAATTCTATCTACTCTTCCTTTTCTAAAAATGCTAAGCTTGGCCGGAGATAATATTTCAGTTTTGCCACGCTCGTTGTCTCGATTAAATCATCTGGAGTCATTGGATTTATCTGAAAACGATTTTGAGGATTTACCTGAGAGTACGGCTCAGCTAAAGCAACTAAGGGTACTTTATGTTAATGATGATGCTCATTTTAATCTGGAAAGTAATATTAAGATATTGAGTAAGCTTACAGGGTTAAAGGAACTACACATTGAAAATGACGGTCTTGAAATACTCCCCGCTACAATCGGTGAACTAAAGTCGATCGAATATTTATTTCTGATTGGCAATCAAATTCATGCCCTTCCTGGAGAAATCAATAAGATGAAAAAACTTAAACTAATTGATATGACTGGAAATCCTATCCCCCCTCCGTTGCTCTACGATGAGCATTTGCGCCCCAAGGTTATTTTTAGGATTAACAGAGATTAAAATTTGACAAGCTCTGGTTAACGAGTGTCCAAAAAAACATTTTGAAAAGATGGCCTTTCAATTTTAAAATAAGATGATTTTCATCAGAATAGGCAGCGAAAACAGAGACGCCAATCTTCGTTTACATGCGCGATGTCAACGCTGTGGCATCTCAGTTGTTAAACTGTATTTTTCTTAGGAACAATTAAATCGGAAGCATACTTTTATAAACGGGATACGGATGTCCTTCTAGCGAAAATATTCCTTGCTCTCGTACCGTTTGAAACAAGGTAATGGATTTAGATTGTGCGTTGACTCGAGTCTCAATGCATTGCAGAGTTCAACTGCGAATTGAATTCTATTCTTTGACGAGCGTCAGTTTTTATTGGTTGGATAGAATTCTATCGGATGGTTTAATGGCGTAGGAATTGAACCGCTTCCTTAATGTAACGGGCGATATGTAAATGGGAAGTTTCGGATAAATATTTTGTGCGCTTTTCACAACATTGGTATAGACTTTCTTGGTTTCATAAAGGGAAAGATTATCGAACGCATGTTCTTGACAATGAATTGAAAAGGTAATAAAGTCCAAGCCACTTGGGTTAAATCGATGGCGAGTGAGTTCTGTAAAATTATAATCTATTCCGGCCCCGATCTGCACCTTAGGCAGTAGTTTTTTTAATTGTGGTGCATAGTCAATTACGAATTGATTCGTCAACAGTTTATCTTCGCTTGACAGAATGATTCTTTTGATACGAATGCGATTCTGCACGCATAGTAATGTAAATTCGTTTAATGCTGATTCAAATTGATCGTGGAGGTGTAAAGCAATTTACAACCATCCGCTTATAATGGCTGCATGCGATTGAATAGTGATATTAAACGATGGAATAGTTGAAGCTCAAGGAAGTTTTGAAGCGCTTTTAAAACAGGGTTGCATGAGCGACTATATCTATTAAAAATAATTAAGGTATGCTTAAACTATCATCTCAACATACAGCCAACAACATGAAGTAGTAGAGTTGTATGATCGTTTGTTAACATCTGAATTGCTAAACTTAGAAATTATTATCGAATGAATGTGTATTCATTTTCCCTCAGCAACTTTTTATTTAGCTCTATCAATAAGCCACTGCTTGTCGATCTCTTCCAGACTCTTCCCTTTTGTTTCTGGAATAAATAGCACTGTAAAAACAATCATCAGAGCTGCCATCAGCGAAAGTATTCCGAATGTAACTCCACCTCCGAAATTTTGTAATACATAGGGAAAAAAAAGAACTACTAGAAAATTCATCAGCCAGTTTGTGAATACTGCGACTGATATGGCAACTCCTCTGATTTTACCAGGAAACATTTCAGATAGTAGCACCCAAAATGTTGGGCCAATGCACGCGGCAAAAAAACCGATGAATAGTAAAAGCAATATGAGTCCATACACACCTTGGACGAAATCAAAAAAGAATCCAAGACTGAGTAACAATAAGGATAGCGACATACCAATTGAACCAGCAATGTATAAGGGTTTGCGTCCGATTCTATCGATTGTAAAAATGGCAATGAACGTGAAAGCAAAATTGATAAACCCAATAATGAATGTTTGGAATAGCGCGGTGTCTATGGTTTCGCCTGCAGATTTTAGAATGATAGGTGCGTAGTCAATTACTGTATTGATACCTGTGATCTGAATTAATACAGCCAGAAAGATTCCGACCATCAATGGCTTTCTATATTTTGGATTCACCAAATCAGATAATCCACCCGATTCGTTTTTCGCTGTGCGTTCGTGGCTGCTGATATCATCTAATGATGCATTATCCCCTCCTATTTTTTTGAAAATTTTTAATGCTTCCAATTTTCGCCCTGCATAAAGCAACCACCTCGGACTTTCCGGAACCAGAAAAAGTAATCCAAAAAAAATAACAGAAGGAATTGCACCCGAGGCAAACATCCAACGCCAGCTGTCTTCACCAATATCGTGTAACATGTAATTAATAAAATAGGAAACAAAAATACCAATGGTGATGGCGAGTTGGTTGAGCGAAACTAATTTTCCGCGTATAAAATGAGGCGCTACCTCCGCAATGTATAAGGGTGAAATGACGGACGCAGCACCAACCGCAAGACCTCCGATTAACCTCCCAAAAATGAATAATGGAAAACTTTGGGCAATTGCTGTAACGATGCTAGTCACTGCAAAAATTAACGCAATCCAAATCAATAATCGTTTACGACCAATCCTGTCGGAGAGCTTGCCGGCTACAACTGAACCAAAGATGCACCCAACCAGCAGTGAACTAACAGCCCAGCCCAATTGCAGTTCGTCCAGTTGAAAATATTCTTTAATAAAAGGCACAGCCCCTGAAATGATGGCGATGTCAAATCCAAACATGAGTCCTCCTAAGGCAGCAATAAAACTGATCAGGTAAATGTATCGGTTCGATTTTTCGGGTTGCATATGATGTCCGGTTAGTGTGGTTGGTTGTGCCTTTTATCAGTCTTAATTTCAGCTTGTATATACAAGTAGGGTAAAAATTATGGCAAGTTGGTATTTAAATAGACTTTAATAGACATTATCTTGTATATACAGGTTAGACATAGTACTTTTCGTTATGGTTAGTTCACAGGAACCTCATTATGTGCGCGTTCAAAACGCGTTACGCCTTCTGATATCTCAAGGTGTGTACAAACAAGGCGATGCATTGCCTTCTGAAAATGAATTGAGTGCACAGTTTAGCATTACCCGCATGACCGTGCGAAACGCGTTACAAAATCTGGAGAAGGATGGATTAATTGTAAAGAAGAAAGGTATTGGAAGCATCGTGCAGGCTAAGCGCAGGAGTATCGGGCTTTTATCGATAAAGGGTTTTACCGAAATAATGAAGGATGAAAATATTCAGGTTGAAACCATAATGATAAAGAAGCCTTCGGTTACATCATGGAATGATGATTTCTTTTTTGAACTGAACGCAACTGAATTGGCTGCTGGTTGCATCGAAATGGATCGTGTTCGAAAAATCAACGATGAAGCGATAATGTATGAAGTAACGTATCTTCCCAACATGAACCTTCAGAAGTTCTGCTCGAAACCCTTCATCAATAAATCGTTGTTTGATACATTGCATTTCACCTATGGAATAGGAATCACGCATGTGGTTCAAAAGTTTCGTGCCATATCGGCCAATGCAGAACAAGCAAAACTTTTAGGGGTAAAGAAAGGTAAACCACTTTTGCATGTCATTCGGAAATTAAAGACGAACCGCACAAATTTTCATGTTTATTCTTCTGTGCTATTCAACTCAGAAAATCATTTAATAGAATTATAACATGTTTACATTAAAAGATAAAAATATTATTGTGATGGGCGGCACTTCCGGTCTAGGACTTTCTGCAGCAAAACACTTTATATTGATGGGTGCTCATGTTGTGGCTATTGGTCGTGATGCAGAAACCTGTAAGCAGGCGAGTGAAACACTAGGTGAGAATGCAACGGTCCTTTCGGGAGATGCCACAAATCCTACGACAATCGAAAAGGTAATTTCGATGTTTGAATCTAAATCCAGAATTATACATGGTTTATTTCATGTGGCCGGAGGTAGCGGCAGAAAGTATGGCGATGGCCCTCTACATGAACTAACCTTAGAAGGTTGGAATAAAACGATGGAGTTAAACCTGACATCGTTAATGATTTCTAATCAAGCCATGGTGAAATATTTTATGGAGCATGAATTACCAGGCACTATACTGAATATGGGATCGGTGTTGGGATATTCCCCCGCCCCCAAATATTTTGTTACACACGCATACGCAGCTGCAAAAGCAGCTATCATAGGATTTAGTCAATCTATCGCAGCATATTATGCTCCTTATAATATCCGTATAAATGTTATTGCTCCTTCCTTGTTTGTTACATCCATGGCCAAACGGGCAGCAGAAGATGAAGAGATTATGGCCTATGTTAAAACAAAGCAACCGCTCGATAACGGTAGGGCAGGATATCCCGATGATATTGCTGGTGCTGCATGTTACTTTATGTCTGACATGTCTTCGTTCACAACAGGACAAGTTCTGGCAGTAGACGGTGGTTGGCATTTAACTGATGGTCAGTATTCAGCGAAATCAATATGAAATATATCGGTATTGATCTGGGCGGAACCAATATCAAGGCTGTTATCTTGGATGTTGAGTTTACTGTATTGGATCGCTATTCTGTTGAAACACGAGACTCTGGCAATGATGCCGAAGTATGGAAGAATAAAATTAAAACCTATGTACAAAATATATGTAGTAAGTTTTCAAATGAAGAGATACGCTGTGGGATAGCGGCTCCAGGTTTAGCCAACGAAAAAAATAGTATGATTCTGTGGATGCCAGGAAGACTAAACGGATTAGAGAATTTTCAGTGGATGGATTTATTAGGATTACCAGTTTATGTACTCAATGATGCCCATGCTGCCTGTATGGCGGAGTGGAAATTAGGAGCAGGTAAGAATACGCGTCACATGTTAATGTTGACGCTTGGCACAGGGGTTGGAGGTGCCACTATTCTAAATGGTGAATTGTATCAAGGAGCCATAGGTAGAGCGGGACATGTAGGGCACACCACTGTTGATTACAAGAAAGGTAAAAACTCAACAAACATGGCAGGAAGTCTCGAAGATGCCATTGGAAATTTATCCATCAAAGAAAGAACGCTTGGTGAGTTTGATGATACCCGTAAGTTGGTTGATGCCTATAAGCAAGGACATGCCAAGGCAACCGAATGGTGGTTGGATTCCATTCATAAACTTGCTGTTTCACTATGTTCACTTATCAATGTATTGGATCCGGAAATGATCGTGATTGGTGGTGGTATTGCGAATGCTAATGAAGCGCTCTTTGATCCGCTTAATGATTTTATGAAACGTTACGAATGGATACCAGGCAAGGAGCCTACCTTAATAAAGAAAGCAGAACTTGGAGAATACGCGGGTGCTATCGGTGCCGCCATTTTTACAAAACTAAAACACACTAAAATTTAACATGACACCCTCGATTCAATTTTTAAATAAAAGTCGTGAAATCATTGATAAGGTTTCAGCGCAGGAAGAGACAATTAAGAAAGCCGCGCAATTATGTGCTGAAAGTATTTTGGCTGGCAGACTTACCCATCTTTTTGGTTCGGGTCACAGCCGGATTATGATTGAAGAAATGTGGCCGAGGTATGGATCCTTCCCAGGCTTTAATCCCATTGTGGAGTTATCTCTTTCGTTTCACAACCTGGTGGTAGGCGCCAACGGACAGCGACAAGCAATGTTTCTGGAAAATGTTTCAGGGCTGGCAGAACGCATACTACGCAATTTTGATCTCTCTACCCTGGACACTGCTTTGATTGTATCTTCGAGTGGATGCAATGTCGTTCCAATCGAAATGGCGGAAGAATTTAAAAAGCATAACGTTAAAGTAATTGCCCTTGTAAGTTTAGAACATCTTGAAAAGAGTAATTCGAAACGCAAAGATGGAAAGAAGCTAACCGACTTTGCTGATATTGTTTTGGATACAGGCGCTCCTGTGGGCGATGCAATGATCCACATCGAAGGATTGGAAACACCAGTGGCTCCTGGCTCTACGGTAGGAGGTGTCTTATTGATTAATTGTTTGAAAGCAGAGATTGCTCAATTATTGGTAAGCAACGGAAAGATTCCGAAAGTATTAAGTGCTGCTGCTGTAGTAGGCACAGAAAAGGCTATTGAATTATTTGAAAGTGCTTACGATGAGCATGCCCATTTAATGTCAAAGCTCTATGCAAATGTTGGAACTAAAGGATCGATATGAATAGCGTAAACCAACACGCCATAAAAAAAGAATTTGAAACCGATATACTGGTTATCGGTGCTGGTTCTGCCGGATGTACTGCTGCGATCAGCGCTGCTTCCGGAAAGTATAACGTTATGCTAGCAGAGCGATATGGATTTCCGGGTGGATCGTCCACTCAAATGCTGGATACGTTTTATGGTTTTTTCACACCAGGCGAAGAGCCTAGAAAAATAGTAGGTGGTATACCGGATCAGATTGTTAATCGATTAGATGTAACAGGAGATATTTTTCTCCGACCCAATACGTATGGGGCAGGCACAGGTGTAAATTATAATCCGGAACGATTGAAGTATGTTTGGGATGTGATGCTTCAGGAAAAGAAGGTACAGGTTCTCTATCATTCTTTGTTAGTGGATGTATCGGTAAGTCAGGAGTTCAGTGATTGCATATTTTATCATAAGGGCACTGGTTTTTTTAAGGTAAAAGCCAAACGCGTAATTGACGCATCGGGAGATGCAGACTATTGTCACTTAGCTGGAATACCCTATGAAAAAGCGGGCGAGGCTGAACCCGCGCAAAGTATGACCACAACCTTTCGAATGGCTAACGTATACCTTGAAGCTTTTGAAGAAGCGGGTGGAAAAAAAATGTTATCGCAGAAAATGAAGGAAGCTGTGGTAACCGGAAAGCATCCACTACCACGAAAAGAAGGATCCGCGCACGAGATGTGTCAGCCCCATTGTATCTCAACGGTGGCGGTAAAAGTTACGGATTTAGATTCATTAGATGTAGAACAGATCACGAAAGCGGAAATAGAAGGTAGACGGCAGGCGTTTATATACGAAGATTTTTTTCGAGCAGAAGTTCCGGGGTACACTGATTCAAAAATAATTGGATTGTCCCATCAGATTGGAGTTCGCGAAACACGAAGGGTTTATGGCCTGGCCAGACTTAGCAAAGATGATTTTATAAATGAATCGATGCCAGACGATCGGATATTTTTATGCGGTGCGCCCATTGAAGATCACCGAAAGGGAAGCTCAGGAGGATCTGAAACCTTTTGGCAGTATGTGCCCGGTAAAGGCGTGTATGGTGTTTCGTACAAAACAATAGTACCTCAGCAATCCCTTACCAGTTGGATGGTGGGTCGATGTTTCTCTGCCACGCATGATGCACACGCCTCCTGCAGATCGATGGCACAAACTATGGCAATGGGACAAGCCGCTGGATTAGCCGCTGTTCAATCGCTTACGTTAGACACAAGTGCTTCTGATGTAGATATAAAATACTTGCAGCATGCGCTCATCACATTAGGGGGAATCCTCGACCTTCCGCAAAAAGAAGCATCTACTGGACGAAATGATTGGAGAAAGAACTTTTAATCTTTATTGAGTATGCCTAATTTCTTTAGAACAGTATCAGGGGACAAGCCCATCAGCGAAATGGGACTTTGT